>DQGF01000182.1:4610-4970 GCA_003525045.1 Pseudomonas sp.
GACGACTTCGGCACCGGCTTCTCTTCGTTCGTGCACCTCAACAGCCTGCCGATTGCCTTGCTGAAAATCGACAAGAGCTTTGTCGGCGGCATGGAACAGCGCGAAGAGAATCGCAAACTGGTTCACGCAATGATCAACCTGGCACACAACCTCAATCTTGAAGTGGTCGCCGAAGGTGTGGAAACGCCGGAGCAGCTGGGTCTGTTGCGCGGGTATGGTTGCAACCAGGTGCAGGGGTATCTGATCAGCAAGCCGTTGCCGTTGGCGGGGTTGATTGAGTATTTGACCTTGGGCAGCAGTCAGCAGCCGCCGCTGGTTGTGGTGGTCTGACGGCCACGAGCGAGGCTTGCCCGCGAATGG
>DQGF01000182.1:5323-21716 GCA_003525045.1 Pseudomonas sp.
AAGCCTCGCTCCTACAGGGGGCCTAGTCGGCCTGAGCGATTTGGAAGCTTGCCCCTGACAACGGCTCCCGCCGAATCATCCGCTTCATCTTCCACTCAAACGCCAATGTCAGACTCACCGCCGCGCACGCCAGTCCCAGCGCCAGGCCCCACCAGACGCCTGTCGGTCCCCAGTTCAAATGGAAGGCCATCCACCAGGCGGCAGGCGCACCGATCAGCCAATAGCAGCCCAATCCGACCAGGAATGTGGTCTTGGCATCCTTGAGCCCGCGAATACAACCCATGGCGATAGTTTGCGTACCGTCGAACAGCTCGAACCACGCCGCTACCGCCAACAAACTCACAGCCAGGTTGATGACCTCGCGAAACGCCGGGTCGTTATGGTCCAGGAACAAACCGATCAACTGATTCGGCAGCAGCCAGAAGACCATCGCAAAGCCCAGCATCGCCGCCGCCCCGAAAGCGATCCCGACCCGTCCGGCCAGCCGCGCATCCAGCAGCTGTCCGGCACCGTAGTGCTGGCCGATGCGCATGGTGATCGCATAGGAAAGCCCCGCCGGAATCATGAACGCCACCGAAACGATCTGCAGGGCGATCTGGTGCGCCGCCAATTGCGTACTGCCCATGGTGCCCATGCACAGCGCGGCGAAGGCAAACAGTCCGACTTCCACCGCGTAGGTCCCACCAATGGGCAGGCCCAGGCGCCACAGTTCCCTCAGGTACTGCCGGTTGGGCCGCGACAGGCCCTGGCGCAACGGATAAGCGTCATAGGCCGGATGCCGACGAATGTGCAACGCGAGCGCCAGCGCCATGAGGTTGGCAACGATCGCCGTCACCAGGCCGATGCCCACCAGGCCCATTTTCGGCAAGCCGAACATGCCGGTGATCAACGCATAGTTGAGCAGGAAGTTGGCCACCGTGCCGCCGAGGCTGATGACCATCACTGGCGTCGCCCGGCCGATGGCGCTGGTAAAACCACGCAGGGCCATGAAGCTCAGGTAGCCGGGCAGGGCGAACGGCAGGATCAACAGAAACTGCCCGGCAGCCTGGACGTTGGTTTCGGTCTGGCCGAACAGCAGCAACACCGGTTTGAGGTTCCACAGCAGCAAGCCCGCGACCAGCGCCATCAGCCATGCCAGCCATAAGCCTGCCTGGGTCAGCCGTGCGGCCCCGACGGTATCGCCGGCGCCCTTACGGATCGATACCAGGGTGCCCACCGCCGCGATGACACCAATGCAGAAAAACGCTACGAACGAGTACGCGGCCGCGCCAAGGCCGCCGCCAGCGAGCGCCTCGGGACTCAGGCGCGCCATCATCAAGGTGTCGGTGAGGACCATCAGCATGTGCGCCAACTGCGAGGCAATCAACGGCCCCGCCAGCCGCAGGATGGCCCGGAGTTCAATACGCGCGGGATGCTGCATGGTCATCAGGCTCGATTGTCAAAGAAAACAGGAGAGCGCCGATTTTCGGCGCTTTGCGGGGTTTTCACAAAGGGATAAAAAGGATGGGTCGCATGAGTAAAACTCATGCTTTGAGGTTTCTGTTAACTTAGTCTCATTCCGCTGTAGGAGCTTTCCTGATGTCCCGTCGTCTTCCTCCCTTATATGCCCTTCGTGCATTCGAAGCGGCGGCGCGGCATAGCTCGTTTACCCGCGCCGCCGAAGAGTTGTCGATCACTCAGAGTGCGGTCAGCCGGCACATTCGTACGCTCGAAGAGCATTTCGCCTGTCGGCTGTTCCATCGCAGCGGGCGCAATCTGCAATTGACCGAGTCAGCGCGGCTGATCCTGCCCGGCATCCGCGATGGCTTCACGGCACTGGAACGAGCCTGCAACACCCTTCGCGCGGAAGATGACATCCTGCGCATGAAAGCCCCGTCCACCCTGACCATGCGTTGGTTGCTGGCGCGACTCAGCCGTTTCCGGCACTTGCAACCGGGCAACGAGGTGCAACTGACCAGCGCCTGGATGGACGTCGACTCTGTGGACTTCAACCATGAACCGTTCGACTGCGCCGTCATCCTCAGTAACGGGAATTTTCCTCCGGACTGGGAGGCAAGCTTCCTGTTCCCGGAAGAGTTGATCCCAGTAGGCGCGCCGAATCTTCTGAACGATCAACCGTGGGATGTCGCGCGCCTGATCAATGCCGAACTGCTGCACCCGACCCCTGATCGTCGTGACTGGCGCAGTTGGCTGGAACGCATGGGGCTGACCGATCAGGTTTCGCTCAAGGGCGGGCAGGTATTCGACACGCTGGAGCTGGGCATGATTGCCGCCGCCCGAGGGTACGGCGTATCCATGGGTGATCTGCTGATGGTGGCGGAGGACGTGGCCCAAGGACGTCTGAGCTTGCCGTGGCCGACGGCCGTCGCCAGTGGTGAGAAATATTACCTGGTCTGGCCGAAAACTCGCCCTGGTGGTGAGCGTATGCGTCGGCTCAGCGATTTTCTGCAAGGCGAGGTACGGGCAATGGAATTACCGGATGTCGAGCGTCTGGGCTGAATCGATCTAGCCGGGAAGAGGTGTCGAATCTGGTTTTTACCGCCAGCGAGCTGGAGAAGCTGGCGGCGGATTTGCGGCAAGAGGTCGACCGGTTCCGTTGAGGCGCCTCTGGAATCGCCTTCGCGAGCAAGCCCGCTCCCACAGTTGATTTTTGGCGTTCACAAATTCCGTGTTCGCCGCCGATCCAATGTGGGAGCGAGCCTGCTCGCGAAGGGATCGCTGCAACTTCCAGGTTGTCCAAAAAGCTCCGAATCGAAAATCTCTAGGTAATCTTGGTTTTTAAGCTTGATGAATCGTTTCAGCAAGTCTATAAAAATGGCACAACTCCAATAAAGGCTGCTGCCATGACCCCGCTCAAACTCATCATTAGCCTCGGCGCGCTGACCGCTGCCTCCCACGCCATGGCCTGGGACTACGTCTTGCTCGACACCGACAAGGCCGTGCAAAACTGGCAAATCACCAGCCAGCAACTCGGCGTGAAAACCGACAAACCTTTCTCCGTGACCCTGCGCACCTTGCACGGCGGTCGGCAGGAGGGCGTCAGCATCGTCGACATCGATAACGGCACGATGAAACTCTCGGTGGTGCCGACAAGAGGAATGAACGTCTTGCAGGCGTCGGTAGGCACTGTGCGCATGGGGTGGGATTCGCCGGTCAAAGAGGTGGTTAATCCATCCTTCATCGAACTCAACGGCCGCGGTGGACTGGGCTGGCTGGAAGGTTTCAACGAACTGGTCACCCGCTGCGGCTACGAATGGGTCGGCCACCCCGGCATGGATAATGGCGAACTCCTGACCCTGCACGGTCGCGCCGCCAACATCCCGGCCAACAAGGTCACCCTGCACATCGACGAAAAACCGCCTTACGCCATCAGCCTGCGCGGCGAGCTGAAAGAGCAGGCGTTCAAGAAGGTCGACTTCTCCGTCGCGACCGAACTGGTCACCGAACCTGGCAGTGTGAGCTTCAGCCTCAACGATACCCTGACCAATAACGGCGACTATCCGAAGGAATACCAAGCGCTGTACCACAGCAACTTCAGCACCCCATTCCTGGAGCAGGGCGCCCGTTTCGCCGCGCCGGTGAAACAGGTATCGCCGTTCAACGACAAGGCAAAAGGCGATTTGCCGGACTGGCAAACCTACCGCGCACCCACCAAGGACTACGACGAGACGGTTTACAACGTGGTGCCCTATGCCGACGCCAAGGGCGATACGCTGACGGTGCTACACAACAAGGCCGGCAGCCTGGGTGTCTCGGTCGGTTTCAACACTCAAACGCTGCCAGTGTTTTCCCTGTGGAAAAACACCGATACCCAGGGGCAGGGCTATGTCACGGGGCTTGAGCCGGGGACGAGTTTTTCCTACAACCGCCGGTACCAGCGGCCACTGGGTCTGGTGCCGACGATTGCAGCGAAGGAGCAGAAGCAGTTCCAGATCAGTTACAGCTTGTTGGCGGACAAGGGCGCTGTGGATAAGGCCTTGAGCCGTGTGAGTGAGATTCAGGCTGGGCGGGAAACCGAAGTGCGACAAACACCATTGGTGGACCTCACCAAGGAGTGAAGCCATCAGTTGGTGGTTGGCCTGTACTGCAGCGCCTCAGCCAGATGTTCGCGGGTGATGCCATCGACTTGCTCAAGGTCCGCCAAAGTGCGCGCTACCTTGAGCAATCGATGGGCCGCTCGCAACGACAGCGTCAACCGTTCGCAGGCGGATTCCAGCCAGTTTTCATCCGCTGTGGATAACTTGCAGTGCCGGCGCAGGCCTGGCAGGTCGAGGAAGGCATTGGCGCAGCCTTGGCGCTTATGTTGCCGCTCCCTGGCATCGGCAACCAGCACGGCGGCAGTGGCCGTGTCATCGCCGGGCATCGACGAGGGGTTCAACGCCGTGGCTTCCCGTGCGACAGTCAGGTGCAGGTCGATGCGATCCAGCAGCGGCCCCGACAGTTTGTTGCGATAACGCTGGACCATGTCCGGCGTACAGGAGCATCGGCCGCTAGGCTCACCAAGATATCCACAGGGGCAGGGATTCATCGCTGCGACCAGTTGAAAGCGCGCCGGAAAGCGCACGCGGTCCTTGGCGCGGGAAATTACGATGTGACCGGATTCCAGTGGTTCCCTTAGTACCTCCAATACTTTGCGATCGAATTCCGGCAGCTCATCGAGAAATAGCACGCCGTGGTGGGCGAGGGTGATTTCGCCGGGTTGAGGCTTTGAGCCACCCCCCACCAGCGCCGGGCCGGAAGCGGAGTGATGGGGTTGGCGAAACGGTCGCTGCGGCCAATGGCTCAATGTCACGCAACTGGCAACTGATTGAATCGCCGCGACTTCCAGCGCCTCGCTTTCTGCCAACGGTGGCAACAGCCCCGGCAGACGACTCGCCAACAATGTTTTCCCCGTCCCCGGTGGCCCGCTGAACAGCAGGTTATGCGCACCCGCGGCTGCAATCAGCAACGCACGCTTGGCCGCGAGTTGGCCCTGCACTTCGTTCAAGTCGGGATAGGGTTTGCTGGCATGCATCAAACCATCCGAAATGTAAGGCTCGATCGGCGTATGACCGTTGAAATGCGCAACGGCTTCCAGCAGATGATCCACCGCAATCACCTTCAAGCCCGACGCCAGGCACGCCTCTTCGGCATTGGCTCGCGGCACCACCAATGTTCGTCCGGCCTTGCGCGCGGCCAAGGCCGCCGGCAATACACCGCGAACGGCCCGCACTGCACCGGATAGCGCCAATTCTCCAAGGCATTCCACATCGTCCAGCGTCAAGGTCGGTACCTGGACACTGGCTGACAGGATCCCCAGGGCAATCGCCAGATCGAACCGCCCGCCGTCCTTTGGCAAATCGGCGGGGGCGAGATTCAACGTAATGCGCCGCGCCGGAAATTGCAGACCCGAATTGATGATCGCGCTGCGCACGCGGTCCTTGCTCTCCCTCACGGCTGTTTCGGGTAAACCGACCATCGTCAGCGATGGCAAGCCGTTGGCCAGATGGACTTCCACGGTGACGGCGGGTGCATCCACGCCAATCTGGGCGCGGCTGTGGACGATGGAGAGGGACATGGTCGTTCCTTGAGCTGACGGAGAACCGCTTCCTGCGGTTTTTTAAGGGTAGTCGAGCTGGAAGGAGGCGCTGAAGTAGACGTTTACAAGAAGTATCAATGCCTCGTTTGCAGCCGTTGGTTGGCGAAGTATCTAGTCAATGAATTAGTCAACTATTCGTTGAATAGGCCCCCGGCAATTGATAGAGTTTGGTCCAGGGCTCTTATAGAGCAGGGGTGTTGAGGTTCACTACGATATTGCCTCAATACTGTGGATGTGCAGGATTCGTGGATCCTGTGGTAGCGGCAACCGGCAACAATGGTTGGCTTTCGACCCCTTTCGAGAGAGGTTTCTCGGACGTGCTAAGCGAGCGCTGCGACTACCAGCCCTGAATACATTGCAAAAAGGCGCCTATGGCGCCTTTTTTGCTTTTAGGGTGCCCACATTCATCGCTCCACGGTTGCGATGACTTTTGTACGCAGTCACGACAGAGTAGAAATTGACACCCTCCTTATCCAGCTGCGGCGACAGGATCGCGCACCCGCGTGCGCCCCGAACAATCGTCAGCCTGTATCCATCACGCGTCTGATAACCCTCGCATAACACCTGGGCGCCTTGGGTCAAAATCGCGGCAACAAAAGCCGGAACCTCATCAATCGATTTGCAGCCCCATGCAGGCAGCTCATGCTTGTGACCTTCCCAAATGTGATTGACCCCAAATCCCTTGCCAAAACCTACGTGCTTGCCGACACGTAGAAAAACTTCACCACCTTCCACAGACAAGTTCCGACTTTTGTACGCGGCGACATACGCATAGCTCAGTTCTCCTGAGACGGGGTGAGGCACACAGTGGTCTTTATCCCGGGTTGCAAAATCGATGACAGGCAAAACAGAGAGTATCGGTGCTGTCAAAGGCGAGTCGTCCATAATCGTCACACGGGAGGGACCCAGACGGGTGGGCTCCGGCAATCGCGTTGGCAAAACTTCACTAGGTGTTGCGGATACAAAGCAGGCTAATGGTGAGACAAAAAAACCTCCATTCAGACGGGTTCTTTCATGAAACGGTGGTCAGTTTCTGCCACCGGCCAGTAAACCACTTGGCTCAAGTTCTTTGCCGTGCGCGGCGGCAACTTCAAAAAAGCGGCGTTGATTGGCCGATATATTTCCGGCCAACCGACGCGCTTCGGCATGAAACTCTGCGATTTGTAGCAGTTTTGCCTTTCGTTTTTTTTGGCTCATACACACCTCGTGCGAGTGGTTTTTTCTTCTCATTGCTTGTGTCATCGAAGATCAAGGCGAAAAGCGTAAAGAACGGGTGCGTATTTATAAATCAGGCCATGGAGCTGCTTTTTGTAGGACCGTGCCTAGATCGATGAAGGACGCCGGACTCTGCAATCGACCTATGATGCGTACATTCCCGATCGAGCGTGGTTGAACGGCTAAAGGTCAAAGCGATTGCAACATCCGCGAAGCTCGTTTCCACCATGGAGCACTGATTGCGCGTCGTGGTTGCTCTCCTTCAGAAAGTACGTACGGCACGTCTTGCAGCCGAATCCACGGCTGGTTGTTCCAGTGCAGCAAACTCAATGACATCTGTGGCCAATTCAACCGGCTTAGAATCGGGCGTTCGGTTGAGGCGGGTTGCTGGGCGTCTCTGAGGGCTGGTACTACTTCGTGGGTCAGCCATTCGCGCAGGCCTCGGTATTCGGGGCAGTAGCGATAGACCAGTAGCGCGTAAACGCCGGATTCGCTGATCAGCAGGGTATTTTTGATGCTGCCGTGGATGAGCATTTGTGCGGTTTGGCGTTGGTCGGGGTCGAGTTTTCGGACGGTGCGCTCGTCGAGGAAGAGGCGGAGCAGTCGGCCGAGGTCGCGGGCGCTGAACCAGGGTTGGTTTTGCAGGAGGAGGGCGTGGAGGTGGAGTTTGTGGCGGGTGAAGACGTGGGGGATTAGATAAGCGTCATCGCTATCCATCAATACAGCTCCTTTTGCTTGAAAGGGCTGCTAGCAATCGTCGCCAAACGATTGGGTGGCAGCTGTACGCGGGTTGGCGAACCGGAGCAAAAGGAACCCGGCAGACCCGAAGGTCTCCCACGCACAACCGCCATGACTCGAGTCGATGGTCGTCGTGCGCCTTAAGCTTCCAGGTCGCCAAACCCAGTGCTGAACATTCAGCATTGGGTGAGCTTAGGAACCTGGGCTTTGCGGCGCAATCGGACGGCGGTGGTGATCTTTGTAGGACGTTGCTGAGATGTTTGCGGGGCTTAAGATCAAAAGATCGCAGCCTTCGGCAGCTCCTACAGGGGTGGTCGAGCCAGTGTGGGGTGGCTGGAAGACCGAGGCGACCCTATTCGCGAGCAGGCTCGCTCCCACAGGGGGCCGCATTTCAATTCAGGGGTTATTCGGCGGGCGGGTTGAGCTTGGCTTCCAGCTCGGCCACTTTCGCTTCAAGACTCTCCAGTCTTGCCCGGGTTCGCGCCAGTACGACCATCTGGCTATCGAATTCTTCCCGGCTCACCAGGTCCAGCTTGCTGAAGCCGCTCTGCAACAGAGCCTTGAATTGGCTTTCGATTTCGCTTTTCGGCAGTGGGTTGTCGCCGCTGAAGAGGCGGGAGGCGGTGCCGCTCAGGGCGTCGAGGAAGTCTTTGGGCGCGAGCATGGGAAAGGTCCTGGAAACAATGGCGAGCAGTGTATCACGCAGTGTCTATAGTCAATCCCGACCGCAGGGATGCACGCTTTTCGCGCATGCGGACGGACGGTGGCGCACTGTTGTTGTGCGTATCCGTCCTGCCATTCAAGCGAAGGGGCTCATGGCAGCGACCAAGGCATTGAATTCAGCGGGTTTCGGCGAGATGGCAAGCTTTCTGCTTAGTCCATAGTGACCCATGCACTGATGCAGTCGCTGTGACGAATGCAGTGCGCCAAGCGGAACGGGGAGTTTCGTGAGGAGCGGTTAGCTGGCGTCGGACGGGCAGGTAAGGCCGACGATGCGTTACAAAGCCAGGCACTGCGCTTAGACTTGAGTCGGGTTTGTTTTCCTGGGGCAAGTCCACCAATTCGGGAGAGAGTTTTCATGAAGCTAGTCACTGCCATCATCAAGCCGTTCAAACTGGACGACGTGCGCGAGTCGCTGTCCGAGATCGGCGTGCAGGGCATTACCGTTACTGAAGTCAAAGGCTTCGGTCGGCAGAAGGGTCACACCGAGCTGTATCGCGGCGCGGAATACGTGGTCGATTTTTTGCCCAAGGTGAAAATCGATGTCGCCATTGACGACAAGGATCTGGATCGGGTTATCGAGGCGATAACCAAGGCTGCCAACACCGGCAAGATCGGTGACGGCAAGATCTTCGTGGTTAATCTGGAACAGGCGATTCGCATCCGTACCGGCGAAACCGATACCGACGCAATCTAAGCCGCCACAAACCCAACGCCCCAGGAGAAAACAATATGACTCTGCGTAAATTCGCAGGGCTAGGAGCCCTGTTGTCCCTCGTAATGCCCAGCCTGGCTATGGCGGCAGACGAAGTGGCGGCCCCAGTCCTCAATTCGGGTGACACTGCCTGGATGCTAACCTCGACAGCCCTCGTGCTGTTCATGACCATTCCCGGCCTCGCGCTGTTCTACGGCGGCATGGTTCGGTCGAAAAACATTCTTTCCGTGATGATGCAGTGCTTCGCCATTACCGGTCTGATCAGCATTCTGTGGGTCATTTATGGCTACAGCATCGCGTTCGACACCACCGGCATGGAGCAGGGCGTCGTCAACTTCAACTCATTCTTCGGCGGCATGGGCAAGGCATTCCTTGCCGGTGTCACGCCATCGAGCCTGACCGGTCCTGCGGCGCTGTTCCCTGAGGCGGTGTTCATCACCTTCCAGATGACCTTCGCCATCATCACCCCGGCGCTGATCGTCGGTGCCTTCGCCGAGCGGATGAAGTTCTCCGCCATGCTGGTCTTCACGGGCATCTGGTTCACTCTGGTGTATGCACCGATCGCGCACATGGTCTGGTCCGGTAACGGCGGCCTGCTGTGGGACTGGGGCGTGCTCGACTTCGCGGGCGGCACCGTGGTGCACATCAATGCCGGTGTGGCCGGTCTGATCTGCTGCCTGGTTCTGGGCAAGCGCAAAGGCTTTCCGACCACCCCGATGGCGCCGCATAACCTGGGCTACACGCTGATGGGCGCCGCGATGCTGTGGGTCGGCTGGTTCGGTTTCAACGCCGGTTCCGCTGCGGCGGCCAACGGCACTGCCGGCATGGCGATGCTGGTCACCCAGATCGCTACCGCCGCTGCTGCACTGGGCTGGATGTTCGCCGAGTGGGTCACCCACGGCAAACCAAGCGCACTGGGTATCGCCTCGGGTGTGGTAGCGGGTCTCGTCGCCATTACGCCGGCCGCAGGCACCGTGGGCCCGATGGGCGCGCTGGTGATCGGTCTGGCAGCGGGCGTGGTGTGCTTCTTCTGCGCCACCACCCTGAAGCGCAAACTCGGCTATGACGATTCCCTGGACGCCTTCGGTGTGCACGGTATCGGCGGTATCCTCGGCGCGATCCTGACCGGTGTGTTCGCTGCACCGTCGCTGGGTGGCTTCGGCGCCGTCACCGACATTGCCGCACAAGTCTGGATCCAGTGCAAAGGCGTGGGCTTCACGGTGATCTACACCGCAATCGTCACTTTCATCATTCTCAAGGTCCTGGACGCCGTCATGGGGCTGCGTATCACCGAAGAAGAAGAGGCTGTCGGCATCGACCTGGCACTTCACAACGAGCGCGGCTACAACTTGTAAGAACGCGCATAAAAATTTGCCCGGCTTGCCGGGCATTTTTTTTGTCTGGAGTTTGCCAGTGAAGGAACTGCTGAAAGGTTTTTTCGTACACATTCAGTGGCGTTTGCGCAGGGTGTTTTTGTACGGCCAATGGCTTACATGATTGAAGGAATATTAGGGCCTTTGTTTTTTCCCAGAGCGCGCTAGAATGCGCCCCGAACGTGCGGAGAACTGTATGTGGCAACAGACTCTGATTACCCTGCGGGCGAGGCCCCGGGGCTTTCATCTGGTAACGGACGAGTTACTCGCCGGCCTGCCTGAAATCAAGGCATGTCGGGTCGGTCTGTTGCATTTGTGGCTGCAGCATACCTCGGCTTCGTTGACTATCAACGAGAACGCCGATCCGGCGGTCCGTCGCGACTTCGAACGATTTTTCAATCGTCTGATCCCACAAGGAACGGACGGCTATGAGCATAACGACGAAGGCTTGGACGACCTCCCGGCGCACTTCAAGGCCAGCGTGCTTGGCTGTCAGCTCAGTTTGCCGATATCGGCGGGCCGACTGGCGCTGGGGACCTGGCAAGGCGTTTATCTGGGCGAGCACCGTGATCATGGCGGTGCCCGTAAAGTCCTCGCCACCGTGCATGGTGAAGGGGCATAAGCCGTTGGTCACCAACGGCGGTTGAATTTTTTTCCGGCAGCCGTCGACAGACGGCGAAGCTGGGCTATAACTAATCTGCTTTTCGCAAGTCATGAGGTAGAACATGAGCGACGATGATCTGGAAAACGACGACCTCGAAGTAGGCGACGACGACGAAACCGAAGAAGGCCTTGAAGCGGCGGCAGAAGACGTCGCTGAAGACGACGGCGGTGATACACCCGTTCCGACTGCCAAAGGCAAGGCCAAGGCTGCGGTATCGGTCGATGAGCTGCCGAGTGTCGAAGCCAAGAACAAGGAACGCGACGCCCTGGCCAAGGCCATGGAAGAGTTTCTTGCGCGGGGCGGCAAGGTGCAGGAAGTGGAGGCCAATGTGGTCGCCGATCCTCCCAAGAAGCCTGACAACAAGTATGGCAGCCGGCCTATCTGAGCCTCTGCCCATGCTTGCTGAAAAAGCCCGCCGTCGCTGCGGGCTTTTTCATGGGTGAGGATAAAAGGCCGAAAAGCTTCGCGGGCAAGCCTCGCTCCTACAGGGGTTTGCGTTGTGCGCGATATTCGCGAACGACACAAATCCCTGTAGGAGCGAGGCTTGCCCGCGAAGGCGAACTCGAAGGCGCTACGAAACTGTATTCCAACGCGCCAACAACGCTGGCAATTCGGTCAGGCTACGAATCTCGGCATCCGGCGCTTTATCCGCTTCCCACACCTTGCCCGCCGGGTTGAACCAGATCGCCCGCAACCCTGCCTGCTGCGCTCCGGTAATGTCATCACCCGGATGATCGCCGATATGCACCGCCGTCTGCGCCGTTGCCCCGCCCCGCTGCAACGCCTCATGAAACAGTCGCGCATCGGGTTTGGCGATGCCGATGTCTTCGGCGCACAGAGCAAACTTGAAGTAATCCGCCAGCCCTAATCGGCGCACATCGGCGTTGCCATTGGTAACCACGCCCAAGGCGTAGTGCTTGGCCAAAGTCTCCAGCGTCGGTTCGACTTCAGGGAAAACTTCGATCTGATGCCGCGCATGCAAAAACACTTCAAAGCTCTTGTCGGCCAGGTCCGAAGCCTGACCATGGTCGTAACCGGCCTCTTCCAGCGCATGAAACAGCACCCGCCGACGCAGGGCGCTGATGCGGTGCTTGAGGCTCGGCTCGCTGCTCAGAATCCGTTCGCGAATTGCCCACAAATGCTCCACCGGCACCGCGCCCAGATTTGGTGCGTGTTCGGTCAGCCATTCCCGCAATATGGCTTCGGCGCTGACGATCACCGGGGCGGTGTCCCACAGGGTGTCGTCGAGGTCGAAGGTGATCAATTTGATGGTCATGAATCATCGCCTTTAATGCGTTTGGCCCGTGGATGGGCGCTGTCGTAGACCGTCGCCAGGTGCTGAAAGTCCAGGTGGGTGTAGATCTGGGTGGTCTTGATGTCCGAGTGGCCGAGCAGTTCCTGTACGGCGCGCAAGTCCTGCGACGATTCGAGCAAGTGACTGGCGAAAGAGTGCCGCAACATGTGCGGATGCAGGTTCTGTCCCAGCTCGCGCTCGCCAGCGGCCTTGACCCGCACCTGAATCGCCCGAGGGCCGAGGCGGCGGCCTTGCTGGCTGACAAACACCGCGTCGTCCGCCGGATGGGTCATTGCCCGCAATGGCAGCCATTGTTCCAGCGCTTCGCGCGCTTTCTTGCCGACGGGCAATAGCCGCGTCTTGCTGCCCTTGCCGAGCACCTGGACCATTCCATCGGCCATATCCAGCTGATCCAGGTTGAGCCCGGTCAGCTCCGAAAGACGCAATCCCGAGGAATAGAACAACTCCAGAATCGCCTGGTCCCGGCGCGCCAGAAAGTCATCTTCCACCGCGCCTTCAAGCAATTGCAGCGCGCGGTCGGTGTCCAGGGTTTTCGGCAGACGGCGTTCGCCCTTGGGCGGAGCCAGACCGTTGGCGGGGTCGTGGTCGCAGAGACCTTCGCGGTTCAGATAATGATAGAGCCCGCGTACTGCCGACAGCAGCCGCGCCAGGCTGCGCGATGATTGGCCTTGTGCGTGCAGGCGCGCGATCAGGCTACGCAGGCGCTGGATGTCCAGGGCAGCCCAACTGTCGATATTCTGTTTGACGCACCAGCCCAGCACTTTATCGAGGTCGCGGCGGTAGGCGTACAGGGTATGAGGCGACACCTGTCGCTCACTGCGCAGGTGTTCGCAGTAAGCGTCCAGTTGCCGTTCCACAATCAGCGTACCGTACGCAGGGAGCTGTTGACCCGTGGCAGCACGCGGCCCATGACTTCGGCGATATAGCTCAGGAACAACGTGCCCACCGAACTCTTGTAGTGCTGCGGATCGCGGCTGGCGATGGCCAGGACGCCGTGAATGCCTTGATGGCTGATGGCGACGACCGCGGTGGAGCCGATCTGCTTGCGTTGTTCTTCACCGAACAGGAAGTCCAGTTCGTGCTCACGCAGGCTGCCGCTGATGCTTTTATCTTCCGAGAGCAAGCCGCCAATGGCCGTTTGCGCGTCGGCATGGGTCACCCAGCGGCCTACCGGCATCGGGTTGTCGCCCAGCAGGATCAAGCTGACAAAGGGCACCTGGAAGTCCTGGCGCAGGCTGTCTTCGACGCTGATCACCACGTCTTCCAGGCTGGTGGCATCCATCAGCGCGAGAATGAGGCGGCGGGTCTTGTCGAAGAGACGGTCATTGTCGCGAGCGACGTCCATCAAGTGCGAAAGGCGATGACGCAACTCGATGTTGCGGTCGCGCAGGATGGTCATCTGGCGTTCCACCAGCGACACGGTGTCGCCGCGCTGGTGGGGAATGCGCAAGGCCGGGAGCAGTTCTTCGTGCTCGACGAAGAAATCCGGATGAGCCTCCAGGTACGCGGCAATCGCCGCCGCCTCAAGGCTTTCGGAAGGGGATTCGTCGGGCTGTAGGGCGGGAACCTGAGGCTTATCTTTCATGGATTTGACTCTCTCAAAGACGCACTTGTCCTTCATAAACGCGCACTGCCGGGCCGGTCATCATCACCGGTTGGCCTGGGCCTGCCCATTCAATGGACAGACGCCCGCCAGGCAAGTCGATCAATAGTGGCGAATCCATCCACCCCTGGCTGATCGCGGCCACTGCGGCAGCACAGGCGCCGGTTCCGCAGGCCTGGGTTTCCCCAGCCCCGCGTTCCCAGACGCGCAACTGCGCACGATTGCGGTCGATGACCTGGAGAAAACCGACATTGACCCGCGAAGGGAAGCGCGGATGGTGTTCGATTTTCGGCCCCAGTTCATGCACCGGTGCGTTGTTGATATCGCTGACCCGCAGCACGGCATGGGGGTTGCCCATGGACACGGCGGCCAGTTCGATCGCCGTACCGTTGACGTCAACCTGATAACTCAGGGCCTGTTCCGGCGCGTCGAACGGAATGTCGGCCGGTACCAGGCGCGGTGCGCCCATGTTGACCCCGATCTGGCCGTCGCTGCGGATATCCAGTTCGATGATGCCACTTTTGGTTTCGACGCGAATCTGCCGTTTCGCCGTCAGACGCTTGTCGAGCACGAAGCGGGCGAAACAGCGTGCACCGTTGCCGCACTGCTCCACTTCAGAGCCGTCGGCGTTGAAGATTCGATAACGGAAATCCACATCCGGGTTGCTCGGCGCTTCAACGATCAGCAACTGGTCGAACCCGATACCGGTGTGCCGATCGCCCCATTGCTTGGCATGCTTGGGCAGGATGTGCGCGTGCTGGCTGACCAGGTCGAGAACCATGAAGTCATTGCCCAGGCCGTGCATCTTGGTAAAACGCAGCAGCATGGTTTTACTCCGGCAGCAGGCTTTCGCCAGCAAACAACTCGGCTACCGTCTCACGGCGACGCACTTCAAATGCCTGATCACCGTCCACCAACACTTCAGCGGCGCGGCCACGGGTGTTGTAGTTGGAACTCATGACAAACCCATAGGCACCGGCCGAATGCACGGCCAACAGGTCGCCTTCTTCCAGGGCCAGCTGACGATCCTTGGCCAGGAAGTCGCCGGTCTCGCAGATCGGTCCGACGATGTCGTAGGCACGGGCCGCGGTGTCGCGAGGGCGCACGGCAGTGACGTCCATCCAGGCTTGATACAGCGCCGGGCGGATCAGGTCGTTCATGGCCGCGTCGACGATGGCGAAGTCTTTGTGTTCAGTGTGCTTGAGGTACTCGACCTGGGTCAGCAGCACGCCAGCGTTGGCGACGACGAAACGGCCCGGCTCGAACACCAGCGCCAGGTCACGACCGTCGAGACGTTCGCGCACGGCCTTGATGTAGTCGGCAGCCAAGGGCGGTTCTTCATCGCGATAACGCACGCCCAAACCACCACCGAGATCGATGTGGCGCAGGTAAATCCCGCAATCGCCGAGGCGATCGACCAGGCCCAGCAGGCGGTCGAGGGCGTCGATGAACGGCGGCAGGGTGGTCAGTTGCGAACCGATGTGGCAATCGACGCCGACCACTTCCAGGTTAGGCAGCTGTGCGGCGCGGATGTAGACGTCTTCGGCGTCGGCAATGGCGATGCCGAACTTGTTTTCTTTAAGTCCGGTGGAGATGTACGGGTGCGTGCCAGCATCGACGTCCGGGTTCACGCGCAGAGAGATCGGCGCACGAACGCCCAGCTCGGCGGCTACAACCTGCAGGCGCTCCAGCTCGTCGGTGGATTCAACGTTGAAGCAATGCACGCCGACTTCCAGGGCGCGACGCATGTCGTCACGGGTCTTGCCGACGCCGGAGAACACGATCTTGTCGGCGCTGCCGCCAGCGGCCAATACACGCTCCAGCTCGCCTCGGGAGACGATGTCGAAACCGGCGCCGAGGCGTGCCAGGACATTCAATACACCCAGGTTGGAGTTGGCCTTGACCGCAAAGCAGACCAGGTGCGGCATGCCGGCCAGCGCATCGGCGAACGCCAGGTACTGGGCTTCGATGTGCGCGCGGGAGTAGACGTAAGTCGGTGTGCCAAAACGCTCGGCGATGGCGGACAGGGCAACACCTTCCGCGAACAGCTCACCGTCACGGTAGTTAAAAGCGTCCATGATGTTCCCTTATTAGTAAACGTCGTGCTTGTGTGCTTTAGACGCAGGCTGCTGTTGCGACGACTTGGCCTGCTCGGCAGGGTCCTGGCTGTCATCGGGCAGGTACAGCGGGCCTTTTTGACCACAGGCCGACACAAGGCAGGCAAAAGCGACGAGCGAAGCGAGCGCAGCAAAGGAAGAGATCAGGCGCTTCATGGCGAAATCCTTGAAAATGCATTAATTGCGCCGGAGTATACCGGCCACCCGGCAGCTTGCCTATGCAACGGGGCTCCCGTCCGGCGGGCCTACACTCGAGGCCTGCCAGCCAGATGCAATCCCTGTGGGAGCGAGCCTGCTCGCGAAGGCGGTGTGTCAGCCAGCAACGATGTCGAATGTGCCGGCCTCTTCGCGAGCA
>DQGF01000182.1:22022-22296 GCA_003525045.1 Pseudomonas sp.
AGCAAGCCCGCTCCCACAGGTATAGCGCTTGAGGTATCGATATCGACGCTTGATCGTTATCCTTTGCAATCACCGGAGCTCGCCCGTATCTTGCGGCGCTTGAGCGTGAGTAGACACTTTTTGAGGTTGCCGCAATGAGTTTGACCGAAGCCCGTTTCCACGATCTGGTCGATGCCACCCAGCAATCGCTGGAGGATATTTTTGACGAGAGTGACCTGGATATCGATCTGGAAAGTTCGGCCGGTGTGCTGACCGTCAAGTTCGAAAACGGCAG
>DQGF01000188.1:0-250 GCA_003525045.1 Pseudomonas sp.
GCTGCGAGTACATGACCGGTGGTTTCGTCTGCGTCCTGGGCAAGACCGGTTATAACTTCGGCTCAGGCATGACCGGTGGTTTCGCCTACGTGCTCGATCAGGACAACGGCTTTGTTGACCGGGTCAACCACGAACTGGTGGAAATCCAGCGGATCAGCGGTGAGGCGATGGAAGCCTATCGCAGCCACCTGCAACG
The DNA here is from genome assembly GCA_003525045.1 of Pseudomonas sp. Classification (GTDB taxonomy): domain Bacteria; phylum Pseudomonadota; class Gammaproteobacteria; order Pseudomonadales; family Pseudomonadaceae; genus Aquipseudomonas. The sequence goes on from DQGF01000188.1 coordinate 197, forward strand.
CGTGCTGAATGAATACGTCGAGGAAACCGACAGCGAGTGGGGTCGTAACCTCGC
>DQGF01000188.1:566-753 GCA_003525045.1 Pseudomonas sp.
GAAAACCTCGATGACTATTTGCGTCGTTTCTGGCTCGTCAAACCTAAGGCGGCGAGTTTGAAGTCGCTGCTTTCCAGTACGCGGGCAAGTCCGCAGTGAAGCATCCGCAAGCTTCTAGCGACAAGCTTGAAGCAGTGCGCGGTGGACTGGTTGAAATCGATTTTTTGCAGCTTGAAGCTTATAGCTT
>DQGF01000188.1:1064-1241 GCA_003525045.1 Pseudomonas sp.
TTGCAGCTTGAAGCTTATAGCTTGAAGCTGCGGTAGGAGTTTTAAAGATGGCCGAACGTCTCAATAACGACTTCCAGTTCATCGATGTCGGGCGCAAGGATCCGAAGAAGAAACTGTTGCGTCAACGCAAGAAAGAGTTCGTGGAAATCTACGAACCCTTCAAACCCCAGCAGTCGG
>DQGF01000188.1:1539-12753 GCA_003525045.1 Pseudomonas sp.
CCCTTCAAACCCCAGCAGTCGGCCGACCAGGCCCACCGCTGCCTGGGTTGCGGTAACCCGTATTGCGAATGGAAGTGCCCGGTGCACAACTTCATTCCGAACTGGCTCAAATTGGTGGCCGAGGGCAACATCCTCCAGGCCGCCGAGCTGTCGCACCAGACCAACACCCTGCCGGAAGTCTGCGGCCGGGTGTGCCCGCAGGATCGTCTGTGCGAGGGTGCCTGCACCCTCAATGACGGCTTCGGCGCGGTGACCATCGGTTCGGTCGAGAAGTACATCACTGACACCGCGTTCGCCATGGGCTGGCGCCCGGACATGTCCAAGGTCAAGCCGACCGGCAAGCGTGTTGCGGTGATCGGTGCAGGCCCTGCGGGCCTGGGTTGTGCCGACGTGCTGGTACGCGGCGGCGTGACCCCGGTGGTGTTCGACAAGAACCCGGAAATCGGTGGTCTGCTGACCTTCGGGATCCCCGAGTTCAAGCTGGAAAAGACCGTACTGAGCAATCGCCGCGAAGTCTTCACCGGCATGGGCATCGAGTTCCGCCTGAATACCGAAGTGGGCAAGGACGTGACCATCGAGCAACTGCTCGAAGAATACGATGCCGTGTTCATGGGCATGGGCACCTACACCTACATGAAGGGCGGCTTTGCCGGTGAAGACCTGCCGGGTGTTTACGACGCGCTGGACTTCCTGATCGCCAACGTCAATCGCAACCTGGGCTTTGAAAAGTCGCCGGAAGATTTCGTCGACATGAAAGGCAAGAAGGTCGTGGTGCTGGGTGGCGGCGATACGGCAATGGACTGCAACCGTACTTCGATCCGTCAGGGCGCCAAGTCGGTGACCTGCGCCTATCGTCGTGACGAAGCGAACATGCCTGGCTCGCGCAAAGAGGTGAAGAACGCCAAGGAAGAAGGCGTGAAATTCCTCTACAACCGCCAGCCGATCGCCATCGTCGGTGAAGACCGCGTCGAAGGCGTGAAGGTGGTCGAGACCCGTCTTGGCGAACCGGACGCCCGTGGCCGTCGCAGCCCCGAGCCGATCCCGGGCTCCGAAGAGATCATCCCGGCTGATGCCGTGGTCATCGCCTTCGGTTTCCGCCCGAGCCCGGCGTCGTGGTTCGAACAGCACAGCATTCAGACCGACAGCCAGGGCCGCGTTGTAGCCCCGGAACAAGGTCAGTACAAGCACCAGACCAGCAACCCGAAAATCTTCGCCGGTGGCGATATGGTTCGCGGGTCTGACCTGGTGGTAACGGCGATCTTCGAAGGCCGCAACGCCGCTGAAGGGATCCTGGATTATCTAGGGGTCTAAAGACCCCAGCTTCAAGCTACAAGTTGCAAGCTACAAGCCACGGCGCTTGCGGCTTGCAGCTTGAAACTTGCAGCTGCTTCCCTGCGACCAATTGACCCGATAGACAAAAGGCGCGGCTCTTGCCGTGCCTTTTGCGTCGAGCTCTGAGAAAATGCCCGCACTTTTTTTCCGGATGCCGACATGACTGCCCTGAAGAACGACCGTTTCCTTCGCGCCCTGCTCAAGCAACCCGTAGACGTCACCCCTGTGTGGATGATGCGTCAGGCCGGTCGCTACCTGCCGGAATACCGCGCCAGCCGTGCCAAGGCCGGCGACTTCATGAGCCTGTGCATGAACCCGGAGTTCGCTTGCGAAGTCACCATGCAGCCGCTCGACCGCTATCCACAACTGGACGCGGCGATTCTCTTCTCCGACATCCTGACCATCCCCGATGCCATGGGCCAGGGCCTGTACTTCGAAACCGGCGAAGGCCCGCGCTTCAAGAAAGTCGTCAGCACCCTGGCTGACATCGAAGCCCTGCCGATTCCTGATCCACACAAAGACCTTGGCTACGTCATGGACGCAGTCAGTACCATTCGCCGCGAACTGAACGGCCGGGTGCCACTGATCGGCTTCTCCGGCAGCCCATGGACCCTGGCCACTTACATGGTCGAAGGCGGTTCGTCGAAAGACTTCCGCAAGATCAAGGCCATGCTCTACGACAACCCGCAAGCCATGCACCTGCTGCTGGACAAGCTTGCGCAGTCGGTCACCTCTTACCTCAACGGCCAGATCATGGCCGGCGCACAAGCTGTGCAGATCTTCGACACTTGGGGTGGCAATCTCTCGGCGGCGGCGTACCAGGAGTTCTCCCTGGCCTACATGCGCAAAATCGTCAGCGGCCTGATCCGTGAACACGAAGGCCGCAAAGTGCCGGTCATCCTGTTCACCAAGAACGGCGGCCTGTGGCTGGAAAGCATCGCTGACGCGGGCGCCGATGCGCTGGGCCTGGACTGGACTTGCGACATTGGTAACGCCCGTTCTCGCGTCGGCGATAAAGTTTCGCTGCAAGGCAACATGGACCCGACCGTGCTTTACGCCAAGCCTGAAGCCATTCGTGCTGAAGTCGGGCGGATTCTCGCCAGCTATGGCAAGGGCAGTGGCCACGTGTTTAACCTTGGCCATGGCATCACCCCGGAAGTCGATCCGGAACACGCCGGTGCGTTCTTGCGCGCGGTGCATGAGTTGTCGGCGCAATATCACGAATAACGGTATCTAAAGTTATTTTAAAGCCTGTCCGAACTTGTGCCGGACAGGCTTTTTTATGCGCTGTTGAAAATAATTCCTACCTGGAGTGGTTATGTTTGTAAGAATGTTTTCGCTCTGTATCAGATAGATGAATGCAGAGATCTTTCCCGCTGTTTATGAAGATTTGTCCTACATAGAAAATTCCTCTATCCCCGTAAGGTTCCAGCCCCGAGCTCGGTGCAGTCAGCACTGAGCGATATCGCAAACATTGGCGTTCTACGTGCGCTTTAACTTCGATAAGTAGTCTGGAATATCATGAAAATTAATTTCGAAAAGAGAAGTGCGTTAACCGCCTGCACTTCTTCAATGATCCTGTTATCGGCAATGCTGGCATCACAAACTGTTTCTGCTCACGGCTATCTGGAAGTGCCACCTTCGCGGGCTCTGCTTTGCCAAGAAGGCAAGAACACCAACTGTGGCAACGCGCAATACGAACCGCAAAGTGTCGGTGAGACCTTCAAGGGCTTCCCGGCAGGCGTTGGCGGTGGTCCATTGCAGGGGCCGGTCGATGGCAAGATCGCCAGTGGCGGTCACTCGTCGTTCTCGGCCCTGGACGCTCAGTCCGCCACCCGTTGGCATATGACCGAAATCAAGGACCGCAACATCGATTTCCAATGGCGCTACACCGCAGTTCACCCCGCGACCAAGCATGAGTACTTCATCACTCGCACCGGCTGGAACCCAAACGAATCGTTGAAACGCGCCTCCTTCGAAAGCACGCCATTCTGCACCGTCGACGGCGGCAATCAGCAGCCGGTTTCCGGCGCCAAGCACAACTGCACCATTCCTGAAGACAAGTCCGGCCATCACGTCATCCTGGCGATCTGGACGGTCGGTGACACCGATATGGCGTTCTATAACCCGGCTGATGTGAATATCCTCGCCGAAGCGGCGCTGCCTGGTGGCTGGTTTTCCGTTGGCGGAATCACACCCTCGACCCAATTGCTGATCGGCGACAAGGTCAAGGCCCGTGCATTCTCCGCCAGTGGCGAGAGCCCGGAGTACAGCGTTGAAATTTCCATCGATACCGCTGAGGATGGCTTGCCAAATAACTGGGCGTTCAAGCTGGCAGAGAAAATCAACACGACCCAAACGCTTATTCGCGCCGGTAAGCGTGATGAGAGCGGCGGCATCGAACCGGTCCGTGGTAGCAACATCCTCTACGCTCAAAAAGAGAGCGGCGTAACCCGTTACGAAGTTCAGCTGGACATGAACGAAGACACTGCGGCTCGCATGTCGGTGGCCTCTCAGCAGGCCGAATACGTACTGGAAAAAGGCATGGCCAAGGTCCAGTTCGGCATGATCTCGAACCGTAAAATGAACGTGGAAGCTACCTTGTTCGACGAGAGCAACAAGCCGGTCGGCACTACTTCTGCACAGGTGGACAGCGGCTCGACGTGGCTGACCCTGGATGTTCGCAGCAATCCCGGTAAACACACCCTGACATTGATTGGTACCACTCTGGATGGCCGGACCACTCGCCAGGATACCCAGCCCACCAACATGACCGGTGAAGGCGCGGGCGTCGAATATGACTTCGTGTTCCCTGAGGGCCTCGGTGACTACACCGCCGGTACCAAAGTCCTGCAACCGAAAACCAATGAAGTCTTCGAATGCAAGCCGTTCCCCGAGTCGGGCTATTGCAAGCAATTCTCCCCCACTGCCAACGGATATGAACCCGGCGTCGGTGCTCACTGGCACATGGCGTGGAATAAACTCTAAGCCCCCTCTGTAATACTTCAGGCGATCTTTGACCGATCGCCTGAAGGCTCATTCCTTTGTTGAAATCGAGTTGAAGATGACTGTTTCGGGTTACTCCAGACAACGCGTTTGGCTGCACTGGTTGTCGGCGGCTGTAATCATGTGGACCTTGGTATCCGGATTTTATGTAGCCAGCGTCCCAGTGTCTCCGTGGATCAAACAATCGGTCGCATTCTTAAATGTTTCGCTGACCACGGTGTTCATACCGTTTTTCGTATGGCGCCTGTTTTTCTTTGTCTCTCACGCTCGGCACTTGAGCGTGAAACCTTTATCACGCGTGGACTCGCTGGTGTTGTTCGCGCACACCCTGATCTATCTGAACGTCAGTATCGTGCTGGTGACCGGCATGTTGATGATGGACCGCCCGATTGATGTGTTCGGAATCTTCGAGATTGCTCAGCTGCTAAGCAATCCTGAACTCATCGCGCTGTTTTTCGCGATTCACGTTTGGGCGTGTGTCGCCCTTTCGCTGCTTGTTGCGCTGCATGTCGGTGCGGTGATTCTCCATGAGGCATGCGGTCATCGGGTGCTGCGTCGAATGTCTTTTTGTCGCCATCGCCGAAGTGAACGACTTGGCATGAGCGGCCCGTGAAATTTTCGTCGGTGGTTATGACGGGCCTCGGGATACGCCTGTGCAAAGGTTGCCTTCTGGTTTTGCCCATCGGCTATGGGGCGTTTCTGGCGTGGCAAGAGTGGCGCTTTCGGGAACAGCTGGCTTCGCCGTTGCCCATCGTTACTACGGCAACAACAACGCCGTCTTCCCGTGCGCCCATTGATACAACAGCGGTTGCAACCGTGCTCGGCCTGACGGCTGAAACCACGTTATTGCCCAGTGCTGAACCGCTGTCCTTGCAGGCGAGTTTTATCCTCGGCACAGGTTTGTCCAAGGCGCTGCTGGCCGACTCCCAAGGAGCGCGAATTTACCAGGTGGGCGAACGCTTGCCTGGCGGCAGCGTCCTGCGCCGGGTCGAGGCGAAACAAGTGGTGCTGTGGAACAAGGGCCGGGAAGAACTATTGACGCTGCAGCCAGCTGCCGCGCGTTTGCTGCGCAGGTTCGAATCGCAAGCCGACCCGCAACTACCCGCTATTTCCTCGCGTTATCTACGCCCGCTCTCCGGGCAGTCAGAGTGATCACTTCCATGAACAGCTTCATCGGTGCGCACGTCCTGCGCTCCATGCTTCTTCTCGTCGTTTTGGCCATTGCGCTATTCCATGGCGCGCTTCGGGCCGAGGAAGAAAAATGGCAGCTGGCGATGAACAACGCTGAGTTGCGCGACATCGTCGAAGAATTTTCCGACATTCTCGGGACCACTGTGGTGCTCGATCCCAGGGTGTCCGGGCGCATCACCGTCATGTCCCATCAGGCCCTTGACCGCGAGGGTGTGCGCCGGTTGTTCTATTCGGTGCTCGACGCCCACAACTTTACGGTGATCGACGAGGGCGACCGGATCCTGATTACCCCGGTGACGGAAGCCAAGACCCGGGCCGGCCAAGGCACCGCGAAGAACGCCACAGCCTCGCAGTTCGTCACCCGCGTCATCGAACTCAATACCGGCAGCGCCGCCGATATCGCCGGGCTGGTCCGGCCGCTGGTGTCGGCCAATGGTTATGTCGGTCCGTCGGTGTCGGCCAATGCATTGGTGGTCACCGACACGGCCGCCAATGTGACACGTATCGACCGGGTGGTCCGGCAGCTGGATTCCGGGCAGAACAACCTGCATGCCGTGGTGCAACTGCGTCACGCCCAGGCCGCAGACGTGGCCCCCGTCATTGAAGCATCCCTGGGCAAGCGCAACGCTGACACAGCGATTCAGGTACTGACCGACGCCAGAACCAACCGCCTGATCTTCATCGGCCCGCCTGCGGTTCGCCAACGTTTGGTCGACCTGGCGGGCCGTCTCGACATCCCGGCCACCGCGGCCCTCGACAATGCTCGCGTGATTCGCCTGCGCCACAGCGATGCCAAGCAATTGGCCGAAGTACTGGAAACGATGGGGCAGGGCAGAAAACAGGCGCCGGCCCTTGGCGGCGCCAAGGACACCTCATCTGGCTCGACATTCATGATCAAGGCCGACGAAAGCCAGAATGCACTGGTGGTGATCGCTGAGTTGGCGCAACTCAGGACTATCGAAAACATTGTGCGCCAGCTGGACCAGCCACGGGCGCAGGTGTTGATCCATGCCGCCATCGTCGAGATTTCCGGGGACATTGCCGAAGCCGTGGGTGTTCAGTGGAGCGTGAGTACCGGTGACGCCAAAGGCTTCATCAACTTCCCCGGTACCGACATTCCGATCGTCGGTGGGCTGAATTTTGACGAGAAGAAATCGGCGCCGGAAGGTGCATTTCTGCAGTTGGGCGGTGACCGGTTCGGCGCGTTGATTTCGGCCCTGGCCAGCAACACGCGAAGTAATCTGCTATCCACGCCGAGCCTGTTGACCCTGGACAATCAGGAAGCGGAAATCATTGTCGGTCAGAACGTGCCCTTCAAGACCGGCTCCTACGCCACCAACAGCAACGGCGCAGACAACCCGTTTACCACCGTCGAACGCAAGGACGTGGGCATCAGCCTGAAGATCAAGCCCTACATCAATGACGGTTCGACGTTGCGGCTGGAGGTCGAGCAAGAGGTGTCGGACGTCGCGCCCTCGGTGTCGGGCATCGACTCCTCGGATCTGATCACCAACAAACGCGCGCTCAAGAGCACTATTCTGGCCGACGATGGCGAGATCATTGTGATCGGCGGCCTGATCCGGGACAGCGTGCGCACGCAGAAGAGCGGGGTGCCGCTGCTGCGCGACATTCCCTACCTGGGCGCGCTGTTTCGCTGGAGCCGGGACACCCAGACCAAAAGTAATCTGATGGTCTTCCTGCGTCCCACCATCGTTCGCAGCAAGGAAGACCTGGTCGATATCAGCCAGCAGCGCTACAACGCGCTACGCGAACTGAGCCAACCGGGCGCGGGCGGGAACAACTCGCTGCTGCTGCCAGCCGAATCGCGGCAGTTGTTCGAGCCGGCAACCGAAGCGCCAGTGTTCGATTTGCGCAAGCAAATGCCGGCCACGCCATGACCCGGCCGCCTGATCTGTGCGAGCAATTGCCCTTTGGTTTCGCCCGGCGATTTGGCGTGCTGCTGGAGCACGAAGGATCTGATGTGAGCCTGGCCCTGCGTGCCGACACTCCGCTCACAGCCCTGGCGGAAGCGCGCCGGGTGTGCGGCCGGGACCTGCCGGTGCGAATGCTGGAACCCAGTGTGTTTGCTACGCGCCTGGCCGCTGCCTACCGCGAAGGTCAGAGCGCGGCCGAGCAGGTCGCCCAAGGGCTGGACGAAGAACTGGACCTGCTGAGCCTGGTGGATCAAGTCCCGCAGACCGCCGATCTGCTGGAGCAGCAGGGCGATGCGCCAATCATTCGACTGATCAATGCACTGCTCAGCGAAGCGGTGCGCGAACAAGCGTCGGACGTGCACCTGGAAACCTTCGAGCACTCTCTGTCGGTGCGCATGCGGGTCGACGGCCAACTGCGGGAAATGCTCAGGCCCCGGCGTGAACTGGCAACGCTGCTGGTGTCGCGGATCAAGGTCATGGCGCGTCTGGATATTGCTGAAAAACGAGTCCCTCAGGATGGTCGAATGGCTCTGCGGCTGGCCGGGCACGAAGTCGATGTGCGGGTCTCGACCCTGCCATCGGCACACGGCGAGCGAGTGGTGCTGCGCCTGCTCGACAAACAGGCCGGGCGCCTGGAGCTGGCGCGACTGGGCATGCCGCACGACACCCTCGCCTCCCTGCGCCAACTGTTGGGCAAACCTCACGGCATTCTTCTGGTGACCGGCCCCACCGGTTCCGGCAAGACCACCAGTCTGTATGCCGCGCTGAGCAGTCTGAATGACCAGACCCGCAACATCCTCACGGTCGAAGACCCGATCGAGTACCACCTGCCCGGCGTCGGTCAGATGCCGGTCAACCCGAAAGTCGATATGACGTTTGCCCGAGGTCTGCGGGCCATTCTGCGGCAGGATCCCGACGTGGTGATGGTCGGCGAAATTCGTGACCAGGAGACGGCGGAAATAGCCGTCCAGGCGTCCCTGACCGGACACCTGGTGCTCTCGACGTTACACACCAACAGCGCGATCGGCGCGGTGACACGGCTGGTGGACATGGGCGTCGATACCTACCTGCTGGCGTCATCGCTGGTGGGCATTCTGGCCCAGCGCTTGCTGCGCACCTTGTGTCCTCATTGCAAGGCGCCGTACATCGCGGATGCGCCTGCCTGCGAACGCCTGGGGCTCGACGCGGCCGTGCCACCGCCACTGTTCAGAGCCGTGGGGTGTGAGCAGTGTCAGCACGGTTATCGCGGACGGATCGGGATTTACGAGCTCGTCTGCGTTACACCAGTCGTGTCGGCGCTGATTCACCGGGGCGCCAGCGAGCAGGCATTGGCCGAGGAGACGCGCAAGGTGTCGCGCAGCCTGTTCCAGGACGGTCGCCAACGGGTGCTGGACGGTTTGACCAGTCTCGACGAGTTATTGCGTGTGACCCAGGAGGACTAGCCAGTGCCGACTTTCGACTATCGCGCCGACGATGCCCAGGGTCGCCCTTGCAAGGGCCGACTGGAAGCCGACAGCCCTCGTCATGCCCGGCAACTGATGCGGGATCGTGGCTTGTGGCCACGCACGTTGAGTGAGGTCGGAACGGGTGGCGGCGAGAGTACGCAGCCTCGTGGTGGGCGACTGAAAGCGGCGGAGCTGGCGCTCCTGACCTTGCAGCTGTCGACGCTCGTCCAGGCCGGTCTGCCCCTGGAAGAAGCACTCGATGCGGTGGCGAAACAGAGTGCCCGGCGCAAGGTCGCGGGTTTGGTATCGGCGGTCAGGAGCCGAGTGATGGAAGGTCATGCCCTGGCAACGGCGTTGGGTCTGTTTCCCAAGGCTTTTCCCGAATTATTCCGCGCCACCGTCGCCGCCGGGGAACGTTCCGGCCACCTGGGCCATGTGCTGGAGCAATTGGCGGCCTACACCCAGGCCCGCCAGGCTTCGCGGCAAAAAATCCAGATGGCCTTGGTGTACCCGCTGATCCTGATGCTGGCCAGCGTGGCGATCGTCGGTTTTCTACTCGGTTACGTGGTGCCGGACGTGGTGAAGATTTTCGTCGACAGCGGCCAGCCGCTGCCCTGGCTGACCCGGGCGCTGATCGGCCTGAGCGATGCCCTGCGCAGCCATGGCCTGTTGTTGCTGGGGGCGCTGGCGGTGCTGGTTAGCCTCTGGCGCTGGAGCCTGCGCCAGCCGACCTTGCGCCTGCGCTGGCATCACCTGGTGTTGAACATCCCGTTGATCGGTGCAGTGTTGCGGGCGATGGAAGCGGCGCGGTTCGCCAGCACCCTGGCCATTCTCGGTAAAAGCGCCGTGCCCCTGGTGGATGCGCTGGAAATCGCTGCCGCGGTCATCGGCAACCTGACCATCCGCGCGCGGATGGTCGATGTTGCCCGCTCGGTCCGCGAAGGCGGAACCCTGACCCGCGGCCTGGAACAGAGCGGCGACATCCCGCCGATGATGCTGCACATGATCGCCAGCGGCGAACGCGCCGGTGAACTCGATCGCATGCTCGCTCGCGCCGCCGAACAACAGGAGAGCAGCCTGGCCGCGCGCATCGCCCTGGTGGTGAGCCTGTTCGAGCCCGCCATGCTGGTGCTGATGGGCGGCGTCGTGCTGCTGATCGTCATGGCCATCCTCCTGCCGATTCTGAGCCTCAACCAATTGGTGAATTAACCCATGCAACCTGCACGCAAAAACGCTCCTGGCGCCCAGCGCGGTTTTACCCTGATCGAAATCATGGTGGTGGTGGTCATCATCGGCATCCTGGGGGCCATCGTGGTGCCGCAATTCATGAGCCGTCCGGATCAGGCCAAGGTCACCGCCGCCAAAATTGATATTCAAGCGGTCTCTACGGCGCTGGAAATGTATCGCCTCGACAATTTCCATTACCCCTCGACTCAGCAAGGTCTGGATGCCTTGGTCAAGCGCCCTTCCGGCACGCCGGCAGCGAGGAACTGGAACCCTCAGGGTTACCTGAAAAGCCTGCCTGTGGACCCTTGGGGCACGCCCTATCAATACCTCAATCCGGGGGTGCGATCGGCCGACGGCAACTTCGACCTGTACTCCTTGGGTTCCGACGGCGTGGCCGGAGGCGAAGGGCATGCGGCAGACATCGGTAACTGGGGCGGTTGACTGATGCGCAGCCATTGCCGGGGGTTTACCTTGCTCGAGCTGATGATCGTGATCGTTTTGATCGGCGTGCTGCTGGGCATGGTGAGCTTTGCCACCGGACCGAATCCGATGCGTCAGGCCCGGCAGGAAGCGGACGGGATCGTGCGGATGATTCATCAATTGCGTGAGCGGGCGGTACTCGCAGGCCAAGAGCATGGCCTGCGGCTGAGTGCCGATGGCTATCGGGCGATGCGGCTCGATGTCCGGGGCTGGGAACCGGTGACGGCCTTGTCTCCATGGCCCGAAAACCTGCGGCTGCGGCTTGAACAGGATGGGCATCCTGTAAGCCTCGGTGCCGACGAGGGTCCGCCGCAGTTGTTGATGCTCAGCAGCGACGAGACCAGCGCTTTCACACTGACCTTCGCCTCTCAGGACGCGACCTGGCTGAGCCTGTCCAGCGATGGCATAGGGGACCCTGTCATCGATGGCTAGTCGGCGCTTTGTCCCGCGTATGGGCGGGTTCACCCTGTTGGAAATCATGGTGGCCCTGGCAATCTTTGCGACCCTGGCAGCGGCCGTACTGTCCGCCAGTCAATACGTCGTGAAGCAAACCGGCGGGGTCGAAGAACGACTCTTCGCGACATGGCTGGCGGATAACC
>DQGF01000188.1:13025-17588 GCA_003525045.1 Pseudomonas sp.
CTCTTCGCGGCATGGCTGGCGGATAACCGGTTGAATGAACTGCGCCTGCAACCGGGGGTGGCTGCCGGACAACAGCAACAGGTCGTGCACATGGATCGTCGCGACTGGTTGCTGCGTCAGCACATCAGTATCGCGAACGACCCGCGTCTGCTCCAGGTCGACATTGACGTCAGCCTTTCCGGTCGCGAACAGACCTTGCACCGTGCCAGCGGCTGGATACCCAATCGTCATGAGTAAACAGAGCGGGTTCACCTTGCTGGAGCTGGTGATCGCCATGGCGATTTTCGCGTTGCTGGGCCTGGCCAGTTGGGGGCTGTTCGATGGCGTGGTGCGTGTGCAGCAGGGCACGGCGGCACATGAACGTGAATTCAGAAGCCTGCAACGGGCGATAGCAATGATCGAGCGGGATCTGATGCACATCACCGAGCAGCCTGTGGTGCTTGCACAGACGCTGTTGCAGTGGCAACGCAGCAACTGGCGCAACCCGCTGGACCAACCCCGCAGCGAGCGCCAGGCGCTGACTTATCGTCTCGACGACGGTGCGCTGTGGCGCGACAGCCAAGGCGAGGGTTCGCCGATCGTCCAGCGGCAAAAATTGCTCGACGATGTTCGAGGCTTGAGCTGGCGGCTGTTCGACAGTCAGTCCGGCTGGCGCAGTGACTGGCCGAGCGGGCAGGGCGTTAAAGCGCCGTTGGCGGTGGAAGTGCAATTGTCGGCGGGGCGTTTCGAGTCGATTCGTCGGGTGTTGCTGTTGCCGGCCGCGCTGCCATGAACGGGCAGCAACGGGGCATCGCGTTGATCAGCGTCCTGCTGGTCATGAGTCTGGCGCTGCTGATAACGAGTGGCTTGCTGCACAGCCACCGCTTGTTGCTGCAAAGCAGCGGACAACAATTGCAGCAGCTGCACCTGCGTCAACTCGGTGTGGCCGGGGAAACCTGGGCTCTGTTGCTGTTGCAGGAAGCTGCGCGGGACCCGCAAAAAACCGTCGACCTGACCCAGGATTGGGCCCGATTGGCCCCCGGTTTCGACATTGAAGACACGCAGATTCGCATTGCTATCGAGGACTTGGCTGGGCGCTTCAATCTCAATGCATTGTTGACTCAGGGGCAGGTCGACCAGGTCACCCTCAGCCGCTGGGCACGCTTGCTGGCCTTGCTTGAGCTGCCACCGCTGGAGCTGAGTCAAGTGGGAGCGTTGCGCGAGCTGAGCCAATTGCGTCTGCTGCCGGGCATTGACGGTCAATGGCTGCGTCGACTGGAACCCTGGGTGGTGCTGTTACCCAAGGATGCCGTGCTGAACATCAATACTGCACCGGCGTTGGTGTTGAGGATGCTCGATGGCGTGGAAGCCGCGACCGCCGAAGCATTGCTCCAACAGCGCTCGACGACCCCATGGGCAAATGTACAGGCCTTTACCCAAGACCCATTGCTGTCCGGATCGGGCCTGAGCAGTCACGGCCTGGGCGTCAGCAGCCGGTGGTACCGGATTACGGTTCAGGTTGCCCGGGGGCAGAGCACTCTACGGCTGGCCACCGACGTCGAGCGCGACCCCGATACTCGCCAACTGAACATCCTGCAAAGACGTTTTCTTCCTTCGAGTGCCAACGAGATGCCGCGATGAACACCTGGCTATACCTGACTGCGGAGGGTCTGGCCGCACCGTCGGCTGACTGGCCCTGCTGTGTATGGTCCTCCACGGGCCAACGCCAGCCCATGCCATTGCATCAAGCTGCGCAGGCACTGAACAGGCAAGCGGTCGATCTGCTGCTGCCCATGGAATTATGCAGTTGGGTACGCAGCGATCCGTGGCCCTCCAGGCGCCAGCCGGGAGCGCAGGCCGTTGCGTTTGCGGTAGAAGATCAACTGAGCGAAGCATTGGAGGTGTTGCACTTAAGCGTCGGTGCTCGCGACCGTGAAGGGCGCTACCCGGTGATGGTGATCGACCGGGAGCGATTTGCCGGGGTGCTCGCGCTGCTGGCCGAGTCCGGCATTGCGGTGCGTTCAGCCTTCGTCGATGCCGATGTGTTGCCCGCGGATCAGGCGTTGGGTGTGCGGTGGTTCGGTCGATGGCTATTGGGCGGCGGCATGCCGGTGCGGGTGACAGTGTCGGACGACACTTTGACCTTGCTCAAGACGGCCTTGCCTGCGGACATTCAATGGCTCGACGAGCGTCAGGATTTGGTCGATGTCGATCAATGGTTGGCAATCCGTCCCTCGCAAGCCATCGACCTGCTGCAGGGGAAATTTGCCCCGCGCGGAAAACCGCTGCCCTGGCGTCTCGGTGGATCAGCGCTGTTGATGTTGTTGATGCTGAGCTGGAGTGCCAGTGAAATGCGCATCCGTTTTCTTGATAACGAAACCCGCCAGCTCTATACCCGCAGCGAACAACAGTTCAAGGCGCTTTACCCTGAGCAGAGCCGCATCGTCGACCTGGCAACGCAGCTCAAAGTGCTCCAGAGCCAGCGCGCGCAGCCGCAGGGCACGCGTATCGCGAGCCTGGTCAAGCTGATCGAGCAGGTCATCGGCGCCAGCCACGTCGAAGTCCAGCGCATCGAGTTTCGCGAAGGCAGCGGCTGGAAAATCCAGCTGACCGCCAACAGCTTCGCCGAGCTTGAGCAACTGCGCGAACGCGGGCGACAGCAAGGCTTGCCCGTCAGGCTCGACAGTGCGAGCAAAGAGCGCAATAGCGTGCGGGCGACCCTGATAGTGGAGGAAGACGCATGAAGGCAGCATGGCAACGCATGTCCACCCGCGAACAACGGCTGGTGTCGCTCATGGGAGTTTTTATTCTGGCCGTGGCGGCATTCAGTTGGATCTGGCAGCCGACCCGCCAGCGGCTTGAAACAGTAGAGCGCCAGTATCAGCAGCAACTGACCCTGGCGGCGCAACTGCAACAGGCGCAACCCCGGGGCCACATCCCCGTCGCCACTGACCAGCCCTTGTCACTGCGCGCCAGCGAAAGCGTCACGGCAGCAGGCCTCGAGCTGCACCAGATGGACGCCGACAACGACCTGCTGCGCCTGACCCTTAGCGGTGACGCGAAGGCTTTGCTGCAATGGCTGGACCGTACCGAGCGCGACGGCATCGCACTGCAATCGCTGACCCTGGAAAAGCGAGACGCCGTACTCGAGGCACGGGTAGTGCTCAGGTAGTCGAGCTGCTCCCCGGAAGCAGCGGCAGACGTGCCAGTTTCAACGCGACCAGCAGCGCCACCACCAGCAACGCGCCGATAAACAGCCCAATCCCGTTCCACCCGCCCAAGTGCCAGAACACCCCACCCGCCGTGCCGGCAATGCTCGATCCGGCGTAATAGCTGAACAGGTACAGCGATGACGCTTGCCCCTTGGCCTTGAGCGCGCGGCGGCCGATCCAGCTGCTGGCCACCGAATGGGCGCCGAAGAAGCCGAAGGTGAAAATCAGCATGCCGATGATGACCACCGACAATGGCGTGAACAGTGTCAGGGCGAGGCCGGCGATCATCAGCACGATGGTGGCCCAGAGCATTTTGCGACGACCGAGTCTGTCGGCCAGGGCGCCGATTTTCGCCGAGCTGTAGATGCCCGACAGGTACACCACCGAGAGCAGCCCGACAAAGGCCTGATCCATGTGATACGGCTCGGCCAGCAGGCGATAACCGATGTAGTTGAACAGGGTGACAAACGCGCCCATCAGCACAAAGGCTTCGAGGAACAAAAGTGGCAGACCGGCATCACGAAAGTGCATGGTGAAGCCGTCCAGTAGGCTGCGCGGGTGCAATGAGCGAGGGCGGAAATTGCGCGACTCCGGGAGAATCTTCCAGAACACCGCCGCCGCGATCAGGGCCAGGCCGCCGATCACCAGCATCGCCGTGTGCCAGCTGACGAAGTCGATCAACACCCCGGTAATCAAGCGCCCGCTCATCCCGCCAATGGCGTTGCCGCCGATGTACAGGCCCATGGCAAGGCCGATGTGCTGCGGGTGGATCTCTTCGCTCAAGTAGGTCATGGCGACCGCCGCCAGACCACTCAGCGACAACCCGATCAACGCGCGCATCACCAGCACGCCGTGCCAGCTCGGCATCATGGAGCTTGCGATGGTGCACAAGGCCGCGGCGAACAACGCCGCCACCATGACCGGTTTTCGGCCTACGCGATCGGAGATGGGGCCAGTGATCAACAACCCGATGGCGAGCATGCCAGTGGCCACCGACAGGATCAGGCTGCTCTGAGCCGCGTTGATGGAATACTCGTGGGAGAGCAGCGGCATCATCGGTTGCACGCAGTAAAGCAGGGCAAAGGTCGCGAAGCCGCCGGAGAACAGCGCCAGAACCGTGCGCATGAACATCGGCGTGCCTTTTTCGATGTAAATCTCCTTCAACTCAGCGACGACATCGTCCAGCGCGGCGGACGGAATTTCATGGGCGAGTGGAGCGACAGCAGTTTTCACTTCAGACCTCGGAGAGCGCAGCCGGTCAGGCAATGGAAAAAGCATATAGCTGCCTAATGATTCAATCCAATATATTGTTCGACCTGTTTGAGAGGTTTTGCGACCTAATGGGAGTTTTCATGGAATTGCGTCACCTGCG
>DQGF01000188.1:17922-18251 GCA_003525045.1 Pseudomonas sp.
TACTTCATCGCCGTTGCCGAAGAACTGCATTTCGGCCGCGCCGCCCAGGCGCTAGGCATCTCCCAACCACCGTTGAGCCAGCAGATCCAGGCGCTGGAGCAGGAACTGGGCGCGCGGCTTTTCGAACGGACCAATCGTCGGGTCGAGCTGAGTGAGGCCGGTCGATTGTTTCTGGAAGAGGCGCGGTTGGTGCTGGCGCAGGTCGATAAAGCGGCGGATGTGGCGCGGCGGGCGCAACTGGGTGAGTTGGGGGAGCTGAAGATTGGTTTCACCTCTTCCGCGCCATTCAACTCGACGATTCCCCAGGCGATTTTTTCGTTTCGCCAGCG
>DQGF01000188.1:18581-19070 GCA_003525045.1 Pseudomonas sp.
TTCCCTGCTGTGCATTTGAACCTGCGGGAAATGAGCAGCACCCAGGTGGCCGAGGCGTTGGTGGAAGAATCGATCGAGATCGGAATCATGCGGCCGCTGGGCTTGCCGGACTCGCTCAGCGTGGTGGAGCTGATGCGCGAGCCGCTGGTGGCAGTGCTCAGTTCCAAGCATCCGTTGGTGGCCGGGAGCGAGGAAGGATTATTTCTATCGGCCCTGGCCCTGGAGCCATTCGTCTTTTTCCCGCGCAGCTACGGCAGCGGTCTTTATGCACAGCTGCTCAGCCTGGCCCGGGATGCCGGTTTCAGTCCGCACTTCGCACAAGAGGCGGGTGAGGCGATGACCATCATCGGTTTGGTCGCGGCGGGACTGGGGGTATCGGTACTGCCGGCGTCTTATCAGCGGATGCGTATCGACGGGGTGGTCTATCGACCGTTGCTTGATCCAGAAGCGGTGTCGGCAGTGTGGCTGGTGCAACGCAAGGATCAGAAT
>DQGF01000188.1:19370-19550 GCA_003525045.1 Pseudomonas sp.
ATCAGAAGTCGCCGATGGCCAAGGCGTTTGTTGAATTACTGACGCGCAAGGTTGAACCGTTGGAGCCGTGACTGCTTTGTCCGAACGCGGCCTGAGTCAATCGCCGGCCCCGCTCCTAAAGAATTTTGCGATGTGAACACGATTTTCCCCACACTGCCGAACCCTGTGGGAGCGGGCTTG
>DQGF01000188.1:19885-20061 GCA_003525045.1 Pseudomonas sp.
GGCTTGCTCGCGAAAGCGCCCGCAAGAACACTAAAAAAGGGGCAGTTGTCTGTGACGAAAGACAGTGACTCTGCTGGAAGATTCACCGCTTACTGTAGGACGTTTCCGAAATAGCTTGGAGAGGCTACAGCGCCTTGCGGCATTGCCTACAACTACTCCAGAATCCGCCGGCTTGT
>DQGF01000188.1:20376-23256 GCA_003525045.1 Pseudomonas sp.
CCGCCGGCTTGTGCGCCTTGGGGGGCGTCGGTAACTTGATTCGCGTCACTGATTACCAGTGATCGGGTTTAGTAGCCCGGTTTTCCTTCCCAAACGAATGCACAAGCGTCGTTCAGTCAGGCATACGCCTGCACTTGATGGTAGCTGTGCGCATGGCGCCCTTGGGTGCGCCGGATTTGGGTCGGTGTCCGGTCTACTAACTTGCGCACAGCTGCCACCCTAATGAGACAGGTTGCGGCACGACTAACAGGAAGACCTTCCCAATGTTCAAGCCAACTCCGAACCCGCCGGATCCCGATTCGGTCACTTCATCCGAATCAACAGATTCCGAAACACGCACACCAAGCAAAATCTTCCTCATCGCCCCCGATATCGACAACCACACTCTACTGGAATACGCCTGTGAATCCCTGGCATCAGCGAATGTCATGGCGAGTGACTTCGCGAGGTATCTGGAAGGATCGCAGTGCAACACACTGTTGGGGATTCAGCAGTCGATCATGCTGGGTGAGCTGGCAGTGAATCGGGTGTTGGATAACCTTGATCCACGCGAATAGGCAATAACCGCTGCACAACTGATCGTTCCCACGCTCCCGCGTGGGAATGCCTCAACGGACGCTCCGCATTCGGCTCTTGGGACGCAGAGCGTCCCGGGCTGCATCCCCACGCGGAGCGTGGAAACGATCAATTGCGGTGGCTGCATCGCGAGCAAGCTCGCTCCTACATGGGAACCTCAAGACATGACCGAAGACACCATCAAGCGCCGGGCTCGCGGTCTGGATCGGGCGTTCGATATCCTCGACTTCCTCAAGGAAATCGGCCAGCCCCTGCGCCCGAATGAAATCGCCAGCGGCATCGGCAGCCCGAAATCCACGGTCTACGAGCTGGTTGCGTCGTTGCTGGAACGGCGCATTCTGGAGCCCGTGGGCAAGGACGGTCACGTCTACCTCGGCCGTCAGCTGTATTTCCTCGGGCAGGCGCATTTGCGTCATTTCGACCTGACCCGCGAGGCCGATCACGCGTTGCAGGAGATCGTCAGCCAGACCCATGAAACCGCGCAGATGTGCCTGCTCAACGGGCGCAAATACACTGTGGCGCTGATGAAGGAGGGCGAGCGGCATTTCCGCATTTCCTCGGACATCGGCGAAAACGCGCCGATCCCCTGGACCGCTTCCGGGCGCTTGCTGCTGGCGCACCTGAGTGATCAGGAAATCGTCGACCTGATCGACCATGACGACTTCATCCTGCCCAGCGGCGAGCGGTTGTCGCTGGAGCAGTTTCTCAAGGAAATCCGTCAGGCCGGTATCGACGGATTCTTCTCCTTCGATAGCGTCGCCGACACCTTTACCCATTGCTTCGCCGCTCCGGTCAAAGATCCCGGCGGTGTGGCTATTGCGACCCTGTGCATCGTCGCCCCGCGGGCCGATGCCAGGAACAACTACAACGACTATCGCCGGGTGCTGATCGACAGCGCCAACAGCCTGGCCCGTCGCATCAACGAATAACAGCGGCTGCTCGCCGCGAATGTGAGGAGTTCGACCATGTCTTCTGCCAAAAATACTGCCGCCGTGGAAAAGGGCTTTGCCCACACGGGCGCCAACCTGGTGCGCGACGTCAGCTTGCCCGCGCTGGTGCTGCATCGCGAAGCGCTGGAACACAACATTCGCTGGATGCAGGCATTCGTCAGCAACAGCGGTGCGGAACTGGCGCCCCACGGTAAAACCAGCATGACCCCGGCGCTGTTCCGCCGCCAACTCGACGCCGGTGCCTGGGGCATCACCCTGGCCAGCGCCACCCAGACCCGTGCGGCTTACGCCCATGGCGTGCATCGGGTGTTGATGGCCAACCAGCTGGTCGGTACACCGAACATGGCGCTGATCGCCGAGCTGCTGGCGGACCCGACATTCGACTTTTACTGCATGGTCGATCACCCGGATAACGTCGCTGATCTCGGGGCGTACTTCGCCTCTCGCGGCGTGCGGCTGAATGTGATGATCGAGTACGGCGTGGTCGGCGGTCGTTGCGGATGTCGCACGGAACAGGAAGTGCTGGCATTGGCCCAGGCCATCGCGGCGCAACCGGCCCTGGCGCTGACCGGGATCGAAGGTTACGAAGGGGTGATTCACGGTGATCACGCAGAGAGCGGCATTCGCGCATTCGCCGCCTCCCTGGTGCGCCTGGCCGTGCAGCTGCAGGACAGCGGCGCGTTTGCCATCGCCAAACCGATCATCACCGCCTCGGGTTCGGCCTGGTACGACCTGATCGCCGAATCCTTCGAAGCCCAGAACGCCGGCGGACGTTTCCTCAGCGTGCTGCGTCCCGGCAGCTATGTGGCTCACGACCACGGCATCTACAAGGAAGCGCAGTGCTGCGTGCTCGACCGTCGCAGCGACCTGCACGAAGGCCTGCGCCCGGCGCTGGAAGTCTGGGCTCATGTGCAGTCGTTGCCGGAGCCGGGGTTTGCGGTGATCGCTTTGGGCAAGCGCGACGTGGCCTATGACGCCGGTTTGCCGGTACCGTTGCTGCATTACAAGGCCGGCGCGTTGCCGGCGACGGGTGAAGATGTCAGTGCCTGCAAGGTGACGGCGGTGATGGACCAGCATGCGTTCATGACCGTGGCGCCGGGGGTCGAGTTACGGGTGGGGGACATCATTTCTTTTGGTACTTCCCATCCGTGCCTGACGTTCGACAAGTGGCGTATCGGGTGTCTGGTGGATGAGCAGCTGAATGTCATCGAGACCATGGAAACCTGTTTTTAAGGTTCCCAGACCGAGGCGCGGCCTTCGCGGGCAAGCCTCGCTCCTACGGTTCCCTGTCAAACGCGGAATAGGCATACACACGAACCTGTAGGAGCGAGGCTTGCCCGCGAAGGCGGCCGAC
>DQGF01000361.1:0-1075 GCA_003525045.1 Pseudomonas sp.
TTTTTAACCGGTGGAGCGGGGGGGGGGCTTAACCCGCCACCAACACCCGAATCGCTTCCAGTCGCAACGCAGCCTTGTCGAGCATGGCCAACCCTTGCTCGCGTTGTTTGCGCAGGGCAATCAGTTCACTGTCGCGCACAGTCGGGTTGACCGCTTGCAGCGCGGTCAGGCGCGCCAGTTCTTCGTCGGTATCGGCGGCCAGGCGCCGTTGTGCCTCGGCAACGCGCTCGGCATGACGTGGGAAGATCTTCTCTTCGCCGGCGTTGATCCGTGGCGTCAGCTGATCGCGCTGGGCCTGGATGAACTTGTTGGCGCTGGCGCGAGGCACGCTTTCCAGTTGGTCATTCAGGGTCTCGAACGACACCCGGGCCGACAGGTCATTACCGTTGGCATCGAGCAGGCAGCGCAGGGCGGCCGGCGGCAGGTAACGGCCCAGTTGCAGCGAGCGCGGGGCAACCACTTCGCTGACGTAGAGCAGTTCCAGCAACACGGTGCCAGGTTTCAGCGCCTTGTTCTTGATCAGCGCCACGGCGGTGTTGCCCATGGAACCGGACAGCACCAGGTCCATGCCGCCCTGAACCATCGGGTGTTCCCAGGTGATGAACTGCATGTCTTCGCGAGACAGCGCCTGGTTGCGGTCGTAAGTGATGGTCACGCCTTCGTCGTCGCCCAGCGGGAAACTGGCGTCGAGCATTTTTTCGCTCGGCTTGAGGATCAGGGCATTTTCCGAATGGTCTTCGCTGTCGATGCCGAACGCGTCGAACAAGGTTTCCATATAGATTGGCAGGGCGAACTGGTCGTCTTGCTCGAGGA
Source organism: Pseudomonas sp. (assembly GCA_003525045.1). GTDB lineage: Bacteria > Pseudomonadota > Gammaproteobacteria > Pseudomonadales > Pseudomonadaceae > Aquipseudomonas. Next base: position 814 of record DQGF01000361.1, read on the forward strand.
TGTCCTCGACCAGCGCATCACCTTCACCGGCACCGCCGGAGTTGAGCTCCAGCAAACGGTCACGGCCGGTGTGCAACTCGGCTTCCAGACGCTCGCGCTCGGCACGGGCTTCGTCGATCAGCGCTTGCCACTCACCATCGTCGGCATTTTCCAGCAGCGGCAGCAGGCGCGGGCCGAACTGGTGCTGCAAGGCGTTGCCGGTCGGGCAGGTATTCAGGAATGCGTTCAGCGCTTCGTGGTACCACTGGAACAGTCGCTGTTG
>DQGF01000361.1:1385-6215 GCA_003525045.1 Pseudomonas sp.
CCGCTCTTGCGGGCTGGTTTCCAGGTACGGCACGTGCAGTTCGATGATGTGCTTCTGGCCGATCCGGTCCAGACGACCGATACGCTGTTCCAGCAAGTCCGGGTGGGATGGCAGGTCGAACAGCACCAAATGGTGCGAGAACTGGAAGTTGCGACCTTCACTGCCGATTTCCGAGCAGATCAGCACTTGCGCGCCAAATTCTTCGTCGGCGAAGTAAGCGGCGGCGCGGTCACGCTCGAGGATGTTCATGCCTTCGTGGAAGACCGTGGCCGGGATGCCGGAACGCACACGCAGGGCGTCTTCCAGGTCCATGGCGGTTTCGGCGTGGGCGCAGATCACCAGCACTTTGGTGCGCTTGAGCATCTTCAGGGTATCGATCAGCCACTCGACGCGCGGGTCGAATTTCCACCAGCGCTCTTCTTCGTTGGCGTCCGGCTGAGCCTGGAAGCTGACTTCCGGGTACAACTCGGCGTGATCGCCCAGCGGCAGTTCGAGGTATTCGTCCGGGCATGGCAGCGGGTACGGGTGCAGTTTACGTTCCGGGAAACCCTGCACGGCGGCGCGGGTGTTGCGGAACAGCACGCGGCCGGTGCCGTGGCGGTCCAGCAGTTCGCGGACCAGACGTGCACTGGCTTCGGTGTCGCCATCGTTGACCGCGGTCAGCAGCGCTTCGCCTTCGTTGCCGAGGAAACCGTGGATGGTCTTGTGCGCTTCAGGGGACAGGCGCCCCTTTTCCAGTAGTTCCTGAACGGCCTCGGCTACCGGGCGATAGTTTTCGCTTTCGGCGCGGAAGGCGTGCAGGTCATGGAAACGGTTCGGGTCGAGCAGGCGCAGACGGGCGAAGTGGCTGTCCTGGCCCAATTGTTCCGGAGTCGCGGTCAGCAGTAATACGCCGGGAATAACTTCGGCCAGTTGTTCTATCAGTGAGTACTCGGGGCTGGCCTTGTCTTCGTGCCACACCAGGTGATGCGCTTCGTCGACGACCATCAGGTCCCAGCCCGCCGCGAACAACGCGTCCTGGGCTTTCTCGTCGTCCACCAGCCACTCCAGTGCAACCAGCGCGAGCTGGGTGTCTTCGAACGGGTTGGCGGCATCGCTTTCGATGAAGCGTTCTTCGTCGAACAGCGCGACTTGCAGGTTGAAGCGACGGCGCATCTCCACCAGCCACTGGTGCTGAAGGTTCTCCGGCACCAGGATCAGCACACGGTTGGCGCGGCCCGAGAGCAGTTGGCGATGGATGATCAGACCGGCTTCGATGGTTTTACCCAGGCCCACTTCGTCCGCCAACAGGACCCGCGGCGCAATGCGGTCGGCGACTTCACGGGCGATGTGCAGCTGGTGCGCGATCGGTTGCGCACGCACGCCGCCCAGACCCCACAGCGCGGACTGCAATTGGCGGCTGGTGTGTTCCAGGGTGTGATAACGCAGGGAGAACCAGGCCAGCGGATCGATCTGGCCGGCGAACAGACGGTCACTGGCCAGACGGAACTGAATAAAGTTCGACAGCTGGGTTTCCGGCAGGGTGACCACTTCGTTCTGCGCGTTGAGGCCGTGGTAGACCAGCAGGCCATCGACATCGTCGACTTCCTGTACGGTCAGTTTCCAGCCTTCGAAGTGAGTGATCGAGTCGCCCGGCGAAAACCGCACGCGAGTGAGGGGCGCATTCCGTAGCGCGTACTGGCGAGTGTCGCCAGTGGCCGGATAGAGCACGGTCAACAAGCGGCCGTCCTGTGCCAGAACGGTGCCCAAACCCAGCTCGGCTTCGCTGTCACTGATCCAGCGTTGCCCCGGTTGATACTGCTGCGCCATGCTGCCTGACTCCCACCTTGAAAAAGCGGGCTATCTTAACGGAATCAGCTCTACAGACCAAAGGTTTACGTGCGTAGGACAGCCTTCTGACAGGAGACCCATAATCATGCTGCCACCGATGCTCCCCTTGAGTGCCGTGCCGATCACCTCACAGCACGACCCGATCCGCCCGCGTCCGGATATTGCGCCTGTGGTACCGGTACAGGACAGCTCCAGCGAAAGCACTATCGACCTGCAGCAGCGCGATCCGCAAGAGGCGGCCTTTCAATTGCGCGAGGAGCAGCGTCGCAAGCAGGAGCGGGAACAGCGTCGCCGTGAGGCTGATGAGGATCCTGACGCACACCTGGCGATTCCCGGTACCGAGCTCAACGCCGACAACACCGTGCCGGTCGTGCCGCTGATTGAAGACGAGCCGCGTCAGGGTTTGTGGGTTGATATCAAGATTTGAGGTAACGGCTGTTCAGTGTTGCCGTCAGACCGCATTATTATGACAAACCTGCCAAGCGATGTACTGAACGCCATGAGCCAAGACGACAAGCTGATCGACCTCAACACTGAACGCGCCAAGCGGGTTCATGACCTCAACGAAAAACGCCTGAACGAAGTACGCCAGGCATTTGAACAGGCCATGCCGTTGGGTAAAGCGAAGAAAAAGCCGAAAAACAAACCGAAAAAGCGTTGATGTCCCCTGCGTCCGATGATGCAGGTCAATGTTCCCCCTCCTTTACGCCCAGTCTCGGGCGACATTGATCCCGGTCAATTTCCTCTTCTGCCCGATTGGTTACCTTAGCCCCATCGCAACAGGACAACTGCAGGAGAGCCAGCATGTTCCTCGACAATGTGGTGATCGCCGGAGTGCTGACAGTCGGCCTCATGGTTCTGTTTTTTGCAGGGTTTGGATTTTTTATCTGGAAGGACTCGCATAAGCGCAAGCCGTAAGTCTTTCTCGATGTAATGAGCACGCAAGGCATTTTGGGCGACTTCGGTCGCCTTTTTTTTCGTTTCTTGAAGAGTACACCGAACAAATATGGGCGCGGGCTTGCTCGCTCCCATATTTGATTGGCGGTGTTTGGAAGTAAGGTGCAATAAAAAGGCGCGAACCTCACGGAACGCGCCTTTTTTATTGCATCTGGGTATCAGCTACCCAGTGCCTTCGACGCCAGCCAGAACAAGCCAGCCGACAGCGCCACGGTCGCCGGCAGGGTCAGGACCCAGGCCAGCAGGATGGTTCTGACGGTGCCGCCTTGCAGGCCGCTTTTGTTGGCGACCATGGTGCCGGCCACACCCGAGGACAGCACGTGGGTGGTGGATACCGGCAGGCTGAAGATGTTGGCCATGCCGATCAGGCTCGCTGTAGTGATCTGTGCTGACATGCCTTGGGAATAAGTCATGCCCTGCTTGCCGATCTTCTCACCGATGGTCAGTACCACGCGTTTCCAACCGACCATGGTGCCCAGGCCGAGCGCCAGGGCGACCGCCAGAATCACCCAGAACGGGGCATATTCGGTGGTGGTGGTCAGGTCTTTGCGCAGCTTGTCCAGGTCGGCTTTTTCACGGGCAGCGAGGCCAGGCAGCTTGCCGACTTTCTTCGCGGTATCGTCAAGGCACAGCAGGTAGCGACGCACTTCGATGCGGCTTTCCGACGGCAGCGAATGGTAGTCGGATACCCCCTTGAGGGTGCCCAGCAGGGCAGCGATGGTCGGTTCGGTCTGTTGCGGGTTGCAACGGAATTTCTCCGGCAGATCACCTTCCACGCTTTTGCCCAGGGCCAGGTATTCGCCCAGCGTATCGGCATTGCGCTTGTAGAACTGGCTCAGGTGCAAGGTCGCGTCGCGAGTCCGTTCGATCTGGTAAGTGGTACTGCCCAGGTCGAGCACGAACTGCGCCGGCACGATACCGATCAGCACCAGCATGATCAGGCCGATACCTTTCTGACCATCGTTGGAGCCGTGCACAAAGCTCACGGCCATCGCCGAAATCACCAGCACCAGGCGGTTCCAGAACGGCGGGTGTTTCTTGTCGTCGATCTTGCGGCGCTGTTCCGGCGTCTTGTGCATCTTCGACAGCGGGCGCCACCATTTAAGGCCGATCAATATCAGGGCTGCGACCAGGAAGCCGGCCATCGGCGAGAACACCAGGGAGGCGCCGATATCGATCGCTTTCTGCCAATTCACACCATCGGCCAACGGAATGTCGTTGATCAGGGCGTTGGCCAGGCCGACACCGAGGATCGAACCGATCAACGTGTGAGAGCTGGAAGCGGGGATGCCGAAGTACCAGGTACCCAGGTTCCAGGTGATGGCGGCGGCAAGCAACGAAAACACCATGGCCAGCCCGTGACCGGTGTTCACATTGATCAACAGCTCTACCGGCAGCAGGTGGACGATGGCGTACGCCACGCCAACCCCGCCCAGCAGCACGCCGAGAAAGTTGAACACACCGGAAAAGAACACCGCCAGATGAGGCGGCATGGCTTTGGTGTAGATAACAGTGGCCACCGCGTTTGCGGTGTCATGAAAGCCGTTGATGAACTCGAAGGCGAGGACAAAGGCCAGGGCGAGCAAGAGGCTCACAAGCACCCAAGCATCAAGTCCGCTGAATAAATCGATCATGAAGGTTTTCTGACCCGGTCGTAAGGGGGCGCGATTATGCCAGAAAAGACCGTTAATCGATGCACTTGCTGCTCATCGGTAACATTCTTCAACGAATTAATTTGTAAAAATAGCCTGGGCCCCCAGGTTTTACCGGGTTTTACAAGTCATTGAATTTCTTTGGAAAGCCCGCAGCCACAAGGGTTTCTCTCGTAGGGGCGAGAAGCTTCAACGCTTGTTTGAAATATCTGGAAAAGGGCAAGCCATAAGCCAATCACCTCATCCGGTGAGTGAGGCGGCCGCTGCCCGCGGATAACGGGCGCGAAAGGCAACATCTATACACCGCGCTTGTAACGGGTGCACACACAGGCCCCTGAAAGGATTCGAGCCGAGGCGGTCACGGCTCTTCGGCTTTGAGTTCCTTTTCCAT
>DQGF01000361.1:6602-9747 GCA_003525045.1 Pseudomonas sp.
GGTTCGGGCTGGGCGGCGTAGGTGGTGATTTCTCCGCCGTAAACTTCCTTGTAGCGTTGTTCCTGGCGCTCAAGTTCCACGCGCAGTTCGTCTTTCGTCACAGTGCTACCTGATTGAGTTGAGATTAATTCTGGTGTAACGCGCTGCATCAAACCTATTGATCACGCTCGCCGAAAGGACAAGCCCGCGTAGGCATCGTTTCTTGGGCATTGCGATCAATACTTCCATGTTGCAGGCGGCCACGGCACCAGAGACAAAGAGCTGACGTAGCATCAGATTCCTGTTTCAGCGAGCGCGTAGTCGGAGCATATCAAATGAGCGGCAGGCGCTTGCTGCGGGCAGCGGCGATGGGACATCGCGCTACCGGGCGGCGAATTCGGCAAGTAAACAACCGATCACCACTGAACTGTATTATAGCGGTCGATTCGAATAACACTATCTCCAAAGAGTTAAAAGTGCTTCTCCCTGTGTGATTGTTTGTTTTTTTACTCGAAACTTCAGGGCCAACTACGCTGCCCCTCGATGTCAGGTTACAGCGTTGTCTTTCTGGCGCCATTAAGTCGGTCAAGTAAGGGCATTTACATTGCCCCTCATGTTGACTTCTGGCAAGCGTGAACAGGTGAGGGCGGGCGTAAACCTGCTGAAAAATAATCTTGTGCGGGATACCGTCGAATGCGATTATCGGTTGGTTGTTCGATAATCGCCCAATCCTGGCCCCTATAGCAGGACGCCGGGAGCCGCTTGTAATCGCTGATCCGTGTGGGAAAAGGACCTGATATGAACGATCAAATGCGCAATTCCTTCGCTTCCGTAGCGCCTCCGATCGTTGCGTCGCCGGCCAAGCGGATCCAGGCCATGACCGGGGACCCGGATTTCATGACTTCCCTGGCCCGTGGCCTGGCCGTGGTGCAAGCGTTCCAGGAGCGCAAACGGCACCTGACCATCGCCCAGATCAGCCACCGTACGGAAATTCCTCGTGCCGCTGTGCGACGTTGCCTACACACTCTGATCAAGCTCGGCTACGCCACTACTGACGGCCGCACCTATTCGCTGCTGCCCAAAGTGCTGACCCTCGGCCATGCCTATGTGTCCTCGACACCGTTGGCGGTGTCCGCCCAGCCCTACCTGGACCGCATGAGCGAGCAACTCCACGAGGCTTGCAACATGGCCACTCTGGAAGGCGATGACATTCTATATATCGCCCGCTCCGCCACCACCCAACGACTGATTTCCGTTGATTTGTCGGTGGGCGGACGCCTGCCGGCCTATTGCACTTCCATGGGGAGAATTTTGCTGGCCGCGCTGGACGATACTTCGCTGGGCGAGTACCTCGATCATGCGGAGCTGCAAGCCAAGACCAGTCGTACCTTGCATACCCCCGAGGCGTTGCTCGAATGCCTGCAGGAAGTGCGGCGCCAAGGTTGGTGCATCGTCGATCAGGAGCTCGAGCAGGGCCTGCGTTCGATCGCCGTTCCGGTGTACGACGCTTCCGGGCAAGTGGTGGCGGCCTTGAATGTCAGTACCCACGCCGGCCGGGTCAGCCGCAACGAGCTGGAGCAACGTTTCCTGCCGGGTCTGCTGAGCGCCAGCCGTGACCTCAGTGCACAGCTCTTCGCCTAAGTTGTTCGATAATCGCACAGAGCCGCATTTGTCGAATTGACGCTCGTTCACTAGGATCACTAATGTCGCGGCAGCGTCAGCCGTGGCTGACTCCTGTCCGACTGCGTTCTTGCGTGGAATAACAATAATGAACCAACCTCAGTCTGCTGTAGGAAACTGCCTCGACGTGCAGTCTTTCATCAATGCTCAACCCATTTCGCGCTACCAATGGCGAGTGGTGATCCTGTGTTTCCTGATTGTCTTCCTCGATGGCCTCGACACCGCGGCCATGGGCTTCATAGCGCCGGCCCTGTCCCAGGATTGGGGCATCGACCGCGCGAGTCTCGGCCCGGTGATGAGTGCCGCGTTGATCGGCATGGTCTTCGGCGCACTGGGTTCCGGCCCATTGGCTGACCGTTTCGGACGAAAAGTTGTACTGGTCGGCGCGGTGCTGTTGTTCGGCGCCTTCAGCCTGGCGTCCGCCTATAGCACCAACGTCGACCAGTTGCTGGTGCTGCGTTTTCTCACCGGGCTGGGGCTTGGCGCCGGGATGCCGAATGCCACCACGCTGCTGTCGGAATACACCCCGGAGCGCAAGAAATCGCTGCTGGTGACCAGCATGTTCTGTGGCTTCAACCTCGGCATGGCCGGTGGCGGCTTTATTTCGGCCAAACTGATTCCGGCGTTCGGCTGGCACAGCCTGCTGCTGGTCGGTGGGATTCTGCCGCTGATCCTTGCCGTGGTTCTGCTGTTCTGGCTGCCGGAATCGGCGCGTTACCTGGTGGTGCGCAATCGCGGCACGGATAAAGTGCGCAAGACCCTGGCGCCGATCGACCCGACGGTCGTCGCCCAGGCTTCAAGCTTCAGCGTGCCGGAACAGAAAACCGTGAAAGCCCGCAACGTGTTTGCGGTGATCTTCTCCGGCACCTACAGCGCCGGCACCCTGTTGCTGTGGCTGACCTATTTCATGGGCTTGGTGATCGTTTACCTGCTGACCAGTTGGTTGCCGACGTTGATGCGTGACAGCGGCGCGAGCATGGAGCAGGCGGCCTTTATAGGGGCGCTGTTCCAGTTCGGTGGCGTACTGAGCGCGGTGGGCGTGGGCTGGGCGATGGACCGGTTCAATCCGCACAAGGTCATCGGCATTTTCTACCTGCTGGCCGGGGTGTTTGCCTACGCGGTAGGGCAGAGCCTGGGCAATATCACGTTATTGGCGACCCTGGTGCTGGTGGCCGGGATGTGCGTGAACGGCGCGCAATCGGCGATGCCATCGCTGGCGGCACGGTTCTATCCGACCCAGGGGCGGGCGACTGGCGTGTCGTGGATGCTCGGGATTGGCCGCTTCGGCGCGATTCTTGGTGCGTGGATGGGCGCTACGTTGCTGGGCCTGGGCTGGAATTTCGAACAGGTGCTGACGGCGCTGGTGATTCCGGCGGCAGTGGCGACGACGGCGGTGGTGATCAAGGGTATGGTCAGTCATGCGGATGCGACCTGAGGGCACGATCCAGCTTCTTTGGCGTGTTTGATGGCCTCTTCGCGGGCAAGC
>DQGF01000238.1 GCA_003525045.1 Pseudomonas sp.
GGAGCGAGGCTTGCCCGCGAAAGTGGCGTATCAGGCGACCTCAATATCGACTGCCAGGTCGCTTTCGCGAGCGGGCTCACTCCCACAGGTTCTGTGCCAGATTTGGCATCTGGGAGATTGCCCGACGGTCGGTTTTCACACAGTCCGCAGCAGCATTGTCTACAGTTTCAAATGTCGGTAGCTACGCTGCCGGCACCGTGATCGTCCAGAAAAACCCGGCAAAAGTACCGGGTCTCCACCTGATCAGGAGTGCACGATGGACCTCAACCGTCGTCAGTTCTTCAAGGTCGCTGGTATCGGCCTTGCGGGCTCGAGCCTCGGCGCGCTGGGCATGGCCCCGGCGCCTGCCTTTGCCGAGCAGGTGCGCCACTTCAAGCTTGCCCACACCCATGAAACCCGCAACACCTGTCCGTATTGCTCGGTCGGCTGCGGGTTGATCATGTACAGCCAGGGCGATGCCGCCAAGAACGTCGCGCAAAACATCATCCACATCGAAGGCGACGCCGACCACCCGGTCAATCGCGGCACCCTGTGCCCCAAAGGCGCCGGCCTGCTGGACTTCATCCACAGTCCCGGTCGCCTGCAATATCCAGAAGTGCGCAAACCCGGCAGCGGCGAGTGGACGCGGATCTCCTGGGACGAAGCGCTGGATCGCGTGGCGGACCTGATGAAGGCCGACCGCGATGCCAACTTCATCGAGAAAAACGATGAAGGCGAAACAGTGAACCGCTGGCTGACCACCGGTTTCCTCGCGGCCTCGGCGGCCTCCAACGAAGCGGGCTACATCACCCACAAGGTCATCCGCAGTCTCGGCATGCTGGGGTTCGATAACCAGGCGCGTGTCTGACACGGCCCGACGGTGGCAAGTCTTGCCCCGACGTTTGGCCGTGGTGCCATGACCAATACCTGGACCGATATCGCCAACGCGAATCTGATCCTGGTGATGGGCGGCAACGCAGCAGAAGCGCACCCGTGCGGCTTCAAATGGGTGACCGAAGCCAAGGCGCACAACGCCGCCAGGCTGATCGTGATCGACCCGCGATTCACCCGGACCGCTTCGGTGGCCGATTATTACGCGCCGATTCGTACCGGCACCGACATCGCCTTCATGGGCGGACTGATCAACTATCTGCTGACCGAGGACAAGATCCAGCACGAGTACGTGCGCCACTACACCGACCTGTCGTTTCTGGTCGACGCCGGCTTCAGTTTCGAGGACGGGATTTTCAGCGGCTATGACGCGGCCAAACGTCGCTACACCGACAAGACCACCTGGAACTATCAATACGGTGAAGACGGGTTCGCCATGGTCGACCCGACCCTGCAAGACCCGCGCTGCGTCTACCAATTGCTCAAGCAGCACTACAGCCGTTACAGCCTGGAACTGGTGAGCCAGATCTGCGGTATGCCAACGGAGTCGATCAAAAAGATCTGGGAAGAAATCGCCACCTGCTCGGCACCGGGCAAGACCATGACGATTCTCTATGCCCTGGGCTGGACCCAGCACTCGATCGGATCGCAGATCATCCGCAGCGCGGCGATGGTGCAACTGCTGTTGGGTAACGTCGGCATGCCCGGCGGCGGGGTGAATGCCCTGCGCGGTCACTCCAACATCCAGGGCCTGACCGACCTTGGGTTACTGTCGAACACCTTGACCGGTTACCTGACCCTGCCCGGCGACAGCGAGCAGGATTACGACACCTACATCAGCAAACGGGCGTTGAAACCACTGCGCCCGGGGCAGATGTCCTACTGGCAGAACTACGGCAAGTTTCACGTCAGCCTGATGAAGTCCTGGTACGGCGCCAATGCCACGGCAGACAACCATTGGGGCTACGAGTACCTGCCGAAGATCGACATCCCCAGCTATGACATCCTGAAAATGTTCGACCTGATGGGCCAGGGCAAGGTCAATGGCTACATGTGCCAGGGCTTCAATCCGATCGCCGCGCTGCCAGACAAGAACCGGGTGACGGCGGCACTGGCCAAACTGAAGTGGCTGGTGATCATGGACCCGCTGGCCACCGAGACTTCGGAGTTCTGGAAAAACGTCGGGCCCTACAACGATGTGAAGAGCGCCGACATCCAGACCGAAGTGATACGCCTGCCCACCACCTGCTTCGCCGAGGAAGACGGCTCGCTGGTCAACAGCAGTCGCTGGCTGCAATGGCACTGGAAAGGTGCCGACGGTCCCGGTGAAAGCCGCACCGACGTACAGATCATGAGCGAGTTGTTCCTGCGCTTGCGCCAGCGTTATCAGGCCAATGGCGGCGCCTATGCCGAGCCTATGATGAAACTGTCGTGGCCCTACAAGGTGCCTGAAGAACCGTCGCCCGAAGAACTGGCCAAGGAAATCAACGGCAGCGCCACCGCCGACTTTACCGATGCCACGGGTGCGACGATCAAGAGCGGTGCGCAACTGGCCGGGTTCGGTCAGCTCAAGGACGATGGCAGCACCGCGTCCGGTTGCTGGATTTTCTGCGGCAGCTGGACCGAAGCGGGCAATCAAATGGCGCGACGCGACAACAGCGACCCGTACGGCATGAAGCAACACCAGGGCTGGGCCTGGGCCTGGCCGGCGAACCGGCGGATTCTCTACAACCGCGCTTCGTGCGATCCGCAAGGCAAACCCTGGGCCGAGAACAAGCGTCTGGTGTGGTGGAACGGCAAGGTCTGGGCGGGCACCGACATCCCGGACTACAAGGCCGATTCGCCGCCGGAAGCCGGGATGAATCCGTTCATCATGGCGCCCGAAGGCGTAGGGCGGTTTTTCACCCGGGACAATATGGCCGAAGGGCCATTCCCCGAGCATTACGAACCCTTCGAAACGCCGATCGGCATCAACCCGCTGCACCCGAACAACAAGAACGCGACGAGCAATCCGGCGGCGCGGATCTTCGATTCGGTGTGGGACACCCTGGGCGTGGCCAAGGACTATCCGTACGCCGCCACCAGCTACCGGCTGACCGAGCATTTCCACTTCTGGAGCAAGCATTGCAAGCTCAACGCCATCTCCCAGCCCGAGCAGTTCGTGGAGATCGGCGAGGTGCTGGCCAAGGAGAAGGGCATCGTCGCCGGTGACAAGGTGCGTGTCAGCTCCAAGCGCGGCTTCATCGAAGCGGTGGCCGTGGTGACCAAGCGCATCAGGCCGTTGCAGGTCAACGGTCAGGTGGTGCACCACATCGGTATTCCGTTGCACTGGGGCTTCACCGGCCTGACGCGCCACGGCTACCTGACCAACACCCTGGTGCCGTTCCTCGGCGATGGCAATTCCCAGACCCCGGAATCCAAGTCATTCCTGGTCAACGTGGAGAAAGTCTAAATGGCCAGCCAAGACATCATCGCCCGTTCGGCCACCACGACGGTTTCGCCTTCGGTGCGCAATCAGGACGAAGTGGCGAAGTTGATCGACACCACCAAGTGCATCGGCTGCAAGGCCTGCCAGGTCGCCTGTTCGGAATGGAACGAGCTGCGTGACGACGTCGGTCACAACCTCGGCACCTACGACAACCCCCAGGACCTCAGCGCAGACACCTGGACCCTGATGCGCTTTACCGAGCATGAAACCGCTGCCGGCAACCTTGAATGGCTGATCCGCAAGGACGGTTGCATGCACTGTGCCGAGCCGGGATGCCTGGCGGCGTGCCCGAGTCCGGGGGCGATCATCAAGCACGCCAACGGCATCGTCGATTTCGACCAGGACCATTGCATCGGCTGCGGCTATTGCATCACCGGTTGCCCGTTCAATATTCCGCGCATCTCGCAGAAGGATCACAAGGCCTATAAATGCACCTTGTGCTCGGATCGGGTGGCAGTGGGGCTGGAACCGGCCTGCGTGAAAACCTGTCCGACCGGGGCGATTGTGTTCGGTACCAAGGACGACATGAAAGAGCATGCCGCCGAGCGCATTGTCGACCTCAAGAGCCGTGGCTTCGCCAACGCCGGTCTGTACGACCCGGCAGGAGTCGGCGGCACTCATGTCATGTATGTGTTGCATCACGCGGACACGCCGGTGCTCTACGCCGGTTTGCCGGACCACCCGGCGATCAGTCCTTTGGTCGACCTCTGGAAAGGCGTGAGCAAACCCCTGGGACTACTGGCCATGGGGCTGGCGGTGCTGGCCGGGTTCTTCCACTACGTGCGTGTCGGACCGCAACTGGTCGAGGAGGATGAACTCCCGACGACGGTCGATCCTGCGGTGCATGAGGTCGATCCGTCGGTGCATACCTTTGATCCGCGCGGGGAGGGCAGACCATGATCCGCAGACAGATCCTGCGCTACACCTCGAACCAGCGCACCAACCACTGGTTGGTGGCGATCTTCTTCTTCATGGCCGCGCTGTCGGGGCTGGCGTTGTTTCATCCGGCGCTGTTCTGGCTCAGCCACTTGTTTGGCGGTGGGCCGTGGACGCGCATTCTGCATCCATTCATGGGCGTGGTGATGTTCGTCCTGTTTCTGGGATTGGTGATTCAATTCTTTCGGGCGAACTTCTTTATCAGCAACGACCGCCTGTGGCTGCGGCGCGTCGGGCGGGTGATCCGCAATGAGGAGGAGGGCGTGCCGGCGATCGGCAAATACAATCCGGGGCAGAAGCTCCTGTTCTGGACATTGCTCCTGTGCATGCTGGTGCTGCTGTTCAGCGGGCTGGTGATCTGGCGCACGTATTTCAGCGTTTACTTCGGCATCACGGCGATTCGCTGGGCGATGCTCCTGCACGCGTTGGCCGGTTTCGTTCTGGTGCTGAGCATCATCGTGCATATTTACGCCGGCATCTGGATCAAGGGCTCGGTCAGCGCCATGTTGCATGGCTGGGTCAGTCGCGCCTGGGCGAAAAAGCATCACGAACTCTGGTACCGGGAAGTGACCCGGGACGAGCACCCCGAACGGCCGATCAGCAAAAAAGGATAATGACTTGGCGACGATCCTTGAGCCTGGAGACATCGAAGCGGCGGCGAGCTCACCGCCGTTTCTGCACCTGCCACCGAACAATCTGTTCACGTTGCGGGCGCAGCGCCTGGAACGGTTCGCCGAAGGGCATCCATTGGCCGATTACCTGCGGCTGGTGGCCGGCCTGTGCCATGTTCAGCAACAGCTGATGGACGATCCGCCCGCGACTGCACTGCCGGACCCCGAACGCCTGCGGGTTTGCCAACAACATGGCCTGCCACCGTTCGCCGCCGACAGTCTGGTGCGCGAGGGCGGTTGGTTGCCGTACCTCGAAGCGCTGTTGCAGCGCTATCCGACACCTGCACAACCTGCGGTCGAAAAAGCCCTGGCGTCCCTGCGTAATGCCAACACCGGGCAACTCAAGGCCTGGGCGATTGCCTTGGTCAGCGGCCAGTTCACCCTGTTGCCGGCCGCGCTGGTGCCGTTCCTCGGTGCCGCGTTGCAGGCCGCCTGGAGCCATTGGTTGTTGAGCACACCGAACCTGCAATTGAAACCCGGCGACAGCCTCAGCCAATGCCCGGCCTGTGGTTCGCCGGCCATGGCCGGGGTGATTCGCCACCGTGGCAAATACAACGGCTTGCGCTATCTGGTGTGCTCGCTGTGTGCCTGCGAATGGCACGTGGTGCGGGTCAAATGCGTGTATTGCGAGCAAAGCAAAGGCCTTCAATACGTCAGCCTCGACGATGACCGCCACGCCGCCGACCAGGCGCCGTTGCGCGCGGAAATCTGTCCGGGTTGCCACAGCTACCTGAAACTGCTGTACCTGGAAAACGACGCCGAGGCCGAAGCGCTCTCGACTGACCTGAGCAGCCTGATGCTGGACATGCGCCTGGAACAGGAAGGCTACCAGCGCCTGGCACCGAATCTGCTGTTGGCACCCGGAGGCGACTGAACCTGTCCCCCGGAAAACGCGAAGGCGCACTGGCATCTGGCATGGATGGCG
>DQGF01000014.1 GCA_003525045.1 Pseudomonas sp.
GGGCAGGAGGGAAAGGGGCGGGGTAAAAAAAACCGGCCCGCTCCATGATGGCAAGCGGGCCGGAAAGAGGTGAAAGGTCAATCGTCGATGCGCGGTTTAAACGAGCCATCGAGCGTTTGTTTGTTCAAGCCAACTCGGCTTTCGGCAGGGGGCTCTTCCTGGCGTTAAAGATTGCACCCATACAGACTATGGAAAGGGTCAGTGCACCGGTAGCAATCACTTCCATGCGGTGTTCCGGCAAAATCAACATAACCACCAGAATGCTCAAGATACTGAAGATCACCAGATAACTGAGCCAAGGGTAAAACCACATCTTGAAGGCGATCGGCTGTCCCGAAGCATTCATTTTTTTGCGCAGTATCAATTGCGAAACAGCAATGGCCAGGTAGACCAGCAGTGCAACGGCGCCCGAAGTGGCCAACAGGAAGGAGAACACTTCGTTGGGTGCAAAATAGTTCAGCGCTGTGGTCAGGAAGCCCACTGCCGTACTGGCCAGCACCGCAAAATAAGGCACCCCTGACGATGAAGTTTTTTGCAGTACTCGAGGACCATCCCCGCGTTTGCTCAAGGAGAAAACCATGCGCGAGGCGGTGTAAATGGCCGAGTTCAGGCAACTGGCTACGGCGATCAACACAACGATATCTACAATCATTTTCGCGTAGGGGATATTCATCAACTCAAGCGCCCGCTGATAAGAGCCGACCTGCACCAGCATCGGGTCGTTCCAGGGGACGATGGAGACAATGAGGAACACCGAAACAATGTAGAAAATCCCCATGCGCCAGACGACGGAGTTTGTCGCGCGGGTAATCTGCTTTGACGGGTTTTGCGATTCAGCGGCTGCAATCGTAACGATTTCCGTGCCCATGAAGCTGAACACAGTGGTGAGCATCGCACCGACCACGGCGGTCATGCCATTGGGCATGAAGCCACCAAACTCATGGCTCAATTGCACCACACCACTGACGGTCGTATCAGGCAAGGCACCTGCCAGGGCCAGCGCGCCAAGCGCGATAAAGCCCAGTACCGCAATGACCTTGAGCATGGCGAACCAGAATTCGAACTCGCCGTAACGAGCGACACTGAACAGGTTTGTCAGCGTCAGCAGGCCAGTGACCGCTATCGCAAACTCCCAGGTCTGGATGGAGGGGAACCAGGCGTTCAGAATGGCCGCGGCGGCAATGGCTTCGATGGGAATGACCAGCACCCAGAACCACCAGTACAGCCAGCCGATGGTAAAGCCGGCGCTGCGTCCCATTGCGCGCTCGGCATAGGTCGAAAATGAACCGGTGTCCGGCGAGGCCACGGCCATTTCTCCGAGCATGCGCATGACCAGGACGACCAGGGTGCCGGACATAATGTAAGCCAGGATCGCTGCCGGGCCAGCGGAGGCGATGGCATGTCCCGAGCCGATGAACAGGCCGGCACCGATGGCGCCGGCAATGGAGAGCATGGTGACGTGACGCTGCTTGAGCCCTGGGGCCAATGTAGAGGTGCTGGACATGAGACGTACCCTTTTTATTATGTTTTGGAGGGTGCAGCATTAACGGTGGGTTGTTGTTTGCACGCCCTTGTGCTCTTCAAGTTGTTAAATCAAAGGCCTCCCTGACGGCGGCGCTGATACCGGAGACACAGACGTCCAGTATCAACTCGCCTTTCTCGCGACTGGAGCCTTTAGGGGAAGACAGCGTTCCGCAAGCCGGGGTGCGCTCCGGGATGATGGGAAACACGTCATAAGGTGGAAAACGGGCAGGAGGATGATCAACGGCGCGACTCAGATCGACCTTGTCCGGGTGAAGCGCCAGCATCAGCGAAGTTTCAAACACTCCACCATGTTCTATATCCCAGCCGAGGAAGCCTTCGGGATACAGCTGTTTGATGACGCCAGGATCGTTAACGAAGTCCCAATAAGACAACACGACAACTTTGAAGTCATTGATGCCGCCATAACGAAGTTCTCGAAGTGCCAGGTCAATGCCCTCGACAATGAACATCGAGTTTTCATAGTGACCGTTCATCATCACCAGTTTGCGTGCGCCATGGCGTGCAAGTTCTCGGATGATGTCCTGCACGGTATGGGTCAGCGTCGCGCCATCGAGACTGGTCGTTCCGGGAAAGTGGTTGCCGCCTCCTGATTTCTGCTGGGATTTGTAGCCGTAGGCCAGCGCAGGCAACACCAGGCCGCTGACATTTTGCGCGACCGCCTTGCATATCGCGGTCGGCAGCAGCACATCGACTTCCATGCACATGTGATGGCCATGCTGTTCCAAGGCGCCCACTGGCAGAAAGATCGGGCAGCCGGTAGCGACCTTCTCTGCATACTCTGGCCAGGTGAGTTCGCCAATAACGACGCTGTTGTTCATCTACACACTCTCTTAAGTGATTGATCTGGAGGCGTTTGCCGTTCCTCTGACCGACCGTTTGCACGGAAGGAATCGAAAGTAGCGCATAGAACGATTCGATCAGATCGGGAGGGCATCGATTTGTCCAAATCCGACCCGCAATTGACAAAACACCCTCTGATTTGGCTTTTATGACAGGGTCGGGGGTGGCCAAGAGGGGGCGATGGGTCGGATCTGACAAACTTCAGGTCGGACGCGTACAAAAACGGGTGATGGCGATCTGCTGCAATGCTAACTGCCAGCCAATGATGCGTGTGGCTGGCAGTGCAACCAGCAAGCGGCAAGACCACAAGGACGAGAAGGACAGAGGCAACTTTCCATCATCCGGGAGAGACAATAATGAACAATCGCATCGACCTTTCACGCCGTACCTTCCTCAAGACTACCAGCATCCTGGCAGGCACTGCGGCGCTTTCCGGTTTGCTGCCGTTGAGGAGCTTTGCCGCAGCGGAAAAAGAATTGGTGATCCTGGCCTGGGCCGGACACGCCGAGCCGGACATCGTCGCCGATTTCGAACGTCAGTATGGGGTCAAGGTCAGGGCCAAGTACTACACCGGTGGCGACAACATGCTGGGGCTGATCTCGCAATCGCCGCCCGGCACTTTCGATCTGATCCTGTCCGACGCCGAATATGTACAGCAACTCAATGCCGCCGAATACATCGAACAACTCGACCCGGCAGACTACCCCTTCGACGACTTCTATCCGGAGTTCCAGCACTTTCCCGGTCACTGGCAAGGGGACAAACTCTATTCCGTGCTGATTCGCTTCGGCTTTCTCGGCATCGCCTACAACACCCAGCTCGTGCCCGAAGCCAAGGTGCGCACCTACGATGTGTTCTGGGATGAAAGCCTCAAGGGCAAGGTCGGACACTTCGACTGGCACCTGCCGAACCTGGGGCAGATCAGTTTGCTCAATGGCAATGCCCGCCCTTACGACATCGATGCCGGGCAGTGGAAAGCCGTCCAGCAGAAGATGATGAGCCTGCGCCCGCAGATCGGTGGCTTCTTCGATTACGGTGGCACCTTCTCTTCCCTGAAAAACGGGCAGATCCATGCCATGTGCGGTATCGGCGACTGGATCACCGGGGTCTTGCAGCGCGCCGGCGCACCGGTGAAAACCGTGATCCCAGAAGAGGGCGGGTTGCAATGGACGGAGTCCTACTGCATTGCCAGAAAAGCCCATAGTCCGGACTTGGCGAAGAAGTTCATCCAATACATCACCTCACCCCAAGGCCAGGTCAAGTCGGCGAAGATGGCTGCCTACCCGGCGCTGATCCCGAGTCAAAAAGGTTGGGAGCTGCTCAACCAGACCGATCCCGCCGAAGCCAAGCGCCAGGGCATGCTGCTGGGCCAGCGCAACGTCATGGATGATATCCGCGACGGTCGCATCAAGTACCGCGAACTCCCGGTCCGGCAGAGCCTGGATGAGTGGAACGACTTCTGGTCGCAATACAAGGGTGCCTGACGAGACGCGTGGAGGTGGTCACAATGATTTCAGACAAGCTAAAGACTTCACCGCCGGTGCTGACCGACAGCGCGCTGAGCCACCGGCGAGGCCACAAAAGAACAGTGCGCCTGCCCTGGTACGGCCTCAGCTTTTCGCTGCCGATCCTGATCTGGCAGTTGATCTTCTTTGTGTTCCCGCTGGCATTCCTGGTGGCGATCAGCTTCTGGCTGGTGCGCAACTTCCGGATGGTGCCGACGTTCGAGTGGCTGAACTGGAGCTACATGTTCAGCCGCGGCTTCTTTTGGGATGCCTACGTGCATACCCTGGCCATGGCGGCCGGCGCCACCGTGCTGGTGAGCCTGGTGGCTTTTCCCTGCGCTTATACGATCGCCTTCAAGTTTCGCGAGTCGACGAAACAGTTGCTGGTATTGCTGCTGATCACGCCGTTCTTCACCAGCTACCTGGTGCGCACCTATTCATGGCAGGTGTTCCTCAGCGATAACGGCATCTTCAATGCCGCGCTCGGTCTGCTCGGGCTGGAGCCGTTGGCGATGCTGAACACGACGTTCGGTACCTATGTCGGCTACTTCACGCTGTGCCTGCCCTTGGTGGTGTTGCTGCAGCTGTTCAGCCTGATGTACATCGATCGCTCGTTGATCGAGGCCGCGCACAACCTTGGCTGCGGACGACTGCGCACGGTCTTGCTGGTGGTGGTGCCATCGGCGCGGATCGGCATCGTGGTCGCGGCGCTGTTCTGCTTCATCCTGACCTTCGGCGATTTCGTCAGTCCGCTGTACCTGGGCGGAGGCCAGCCGCCGACCCTGAGCACCCTGATCACCGACACCACCAAGTCGGGCCAGCAATGGCCACGTGCGGCGGTGATCGCCACGATGATGATCCTGACGCTGCTGATCGCGGCCTTTGCTGCGGTCCGTTTCGCTTACCGGAGGCGCGCATGAACGAGCATCGACTGATCAACTTCCTGCTGCGCAGCTTTGTCGTACTGGTGTTCATTTTCATCTTTACGCCCATTGCCGGCAGCTTCGTGTTTTCGTTCAACATCGACCGCTTTCCGTCGTTGCCCCTGGGCGGCTTCAGCCTGCACTGGTACCAGGCGATTGCGGCTGATCCGGCGGTCTGGCAGGCATTCAGCAACAGCCTGAAGGTGGGTGTGGTGGTGTCGCTGGTCTCAACCCTGCTCGGGTTCACCGCGGCTTACACCGACTTCCGTTACCAGTTCTTCGGCAAGTCGATCTACATGGCGCTGGCGCTGCTGCCACCGACCATTCCGGTGGTGATCATGGGCCTGGCCATGCTGGCCTTCCTGTCGCGGGTCGGGCTTTCCGGCGAGATTTACGCCGTAATGATCAGCCACATCGTGATGTGTGCGCCGTTCGCCATGGCGGTGATCAGGATGCGCCTGGCGCAGATGGACCCGAACATCGAGGCCGCGGCCTGGAACCTGGGGGCCAATCAGTGGAAGGCCATGCGCTATGTGATCCTGCCATTCACCGCACCGAGCATCTTTGCCGCGCTGTTCGTGACCATGGCGGTGTCCTTCGATGAGTTCGCC
>DQGF01000545.1:0-2044 GCA_003525045.1 Pseudomonas sp.
GACGATTCGACTTGCTCGCGAATGGCATCACCTCGGTATCACTGCCCCTCCTGCACCTGCACACTCGCCGTCATCCCCGAACTCAAATTGATCCCCTCGGGCACTTTGTCCAGCTTGATCCGCACCGGAATCCGCTGTGCCAGCCTGACCCAGTTGAATGTCGGCTCCACCTCGGCCAGCAACTGCCCATCCGGCGTGGTGTTGCGGTCGGTAATCCCGCGGCTGATACTTTCCACGTGCCCTTGCAACGCCTCCCCCGCGCTCATCAACCAGATCTTCACCGGGTCACCGATGCGGACCCGCGGCAGTTTGGTTTCTTCGAAATATGCCTGCACATAAAAAGTCGAATCGTCGATCAGCGCCATCACCGGTTGCCCGGCATTCACATAATTGCCCTGGGCCAGACGCAGGTTGGTGATGTGACCGTTGCTCGGCGCATGGACCTGACTGCGGTCCAGGTTGAGTTGCGCAGACTTGGCTTCGGCCTGGGCTTCACGCAGTTCGCCACGGGCGATGCCGGCGTTGATTTGCGCATTCTCACGCAGCTCGGCACTGATCGCCTGCGGCCCGAGGCTGGCGCGGCGGCTGGCTTCGCGCTCACGCAGATTAAGTTGTTGCTGACGGGTCTGGACCACCGCTTGAGCCTTCTCCAGCGCCGCTTCGAAGCGATCGCGGTCGATGCTCAGCAACAGATCGCCGACCTTGACCTGTTGGTTGTCGAAGGCTTTGAGTTCACGCACCCAACCCGACACGTCAGGGGCGATGACCACCACATCGGCACGGATCCGTGCGTCGCGGGTCCAGGGCGTCAACATGTAGTACTGCCACAAATGGAAACCGGCAAAGATTGCCACCGCCACCAGGCACAGGGTTACTGCTACACGTACGGATGTACGCATGTTCAACTCCTTATAAAGGTCCGAGGACGACAGTGATCAAGGTCAATACACAGACGTACAAGGCGCAATCGAATAACGCTTCGTGCCAGATCCAGCGGCCGGCCGGGGTCAGGCCCAACAACAGGCGCAAGGCGCCGGTCACGAGCATCGCCAGCAGCAAATAAATCAGAAACGGGCTGAGCAGCACGCCACCCACCGACCACTCACGCAAGCCCATGACTCTCCTCCTGCTGATGGCACCAGGCACGCCAACTGTTCTGCAATTGCAGCACCGCACCCTGGGCCAGTTTCACCGCATCACTGGGGGGCAACGCGTACAAGTTTTTCAAGAATTCTTCGCTGGGGTGTTCCAGCGCATCGGCTCGATTGCTGGCCGGGCCTTGCTCGAGGATTTTTTCCAATTGATCGAGATACCGCCGTTGCGGCGCGCTGACCGGTGCCTGCGCCACCGCCAGGCTCAAGCGCAAATGCAGCAACTCGTCGCCGATGTCCAGGCCCAGCAGCCCGTCATCCCAGCGACTGCGCGCCGGTTCTGGCAATTCGGGATAGTGCCGCGCCAGTTGCAGCAAGCGATCGGCCATGCGGCCACCGAACCAGCTTTCGGCCCCGCGCAGATTGCGCCGGGTCAGACGCACCAGGTCGTGAAGCGTCGCCACCAGCAAGCGGCGGCCATGCCACGCCGGATTGCGCAGGATCAATAGCCGGAACGCCAGCACCGCCGCGCCCACACCGATCACCATCGCCTGAGCACTGTTGAAGAAATGCGCGACATCGAATTTCATCGCATTGAGCGGCGAGATCAAGATAATAAAGTGCAGGCAGAACGAGGTCGCCGTGGCACCGATTTGCGGTTTGGCCATGCCCAGCGCACCGAGGAACAACGGCACGCCCATCCCGAGACAGAGTAATGCGAAGCTGCTCCATTGCGGCAGCAGAATCTGCCCGACGAAAAACGCCGTCGGAATCGCCAGGAAAATCCCCCGCATGAAACTCATGCCGATCTGAGCGCCGTTTTCGCGGCTGGCAAACAGACTGCACACCACACACGTCAACAACAACGCACCCGCGGCGGCAGGCCAGGCGGTCGCCAGCCAGAAACACGACACCACCAGAAACGCCAAGGCGCTACGGGCACCGAATACCCA
>DQGF01000545.1:2341-6085 GCA_003525045.1 Pseudomonas sp.
GCTACGGGCACCGAATACCAGGGCCAAGGACAGGTCGCGGTGCGGGGCCAGGGTTCGCGGCGGATCGACCGTTTCCTTGCCCTCCTCCACCGCTTTCAACGCCGCGCACGCCGCCATCGCGGTATCGAGCAGCAAGGTAAAACGAGCCAGGCAGTAACTTTGCGCGGAACTGATCAGCGGGTCATGGGAGGCATCGAGCAACCTCGGGCGCAAGGCTTGCAGGGTCGCGTTATCCGAACGGTCGAGCGCCTCTTGAACTTCGCTCATCCACGGCATCAGTTGCTCGGCCTCCTGTGGTTCCAACTGCTTCCACTGCCGGCGCACCGAACGAGCGATGCGCAGCAACATCAACAGCTTCTGGCTCAAGCCACTGATCGAGCGCGCGCGCTGGCGGCCGAGATTGCCTTCGAACCAGGCATGTTCGCGCTGGGCATCCACCGCAACGATCCTGCCGAGGATTTCCAGCAAACCTTTGCGCGCCTTGCCATCGCCGGCCAGGGTCGCTCGAGCGGCGTTCATACCGCTACGCCATGCTGCCCGCGCCTGATCCGCCAATTGCTGCTCAACCCGCATCGGCCACAGCAGCGCACTGGCGGCGGTGGCGCAAAGAATGCCCAGGCAGATTTCCGTGCAGCGAGCCACGGCTTGGTCGAACACCGTCAGCGGATGGGCAATAGCCGGCAAGGCGATGATCGCCACCGTATAACCGGCCAGCACAAACGAATAGGACCAGGCACTGCGCAATAAGGTCGAGCTCGCGGTACACAATCCAAGCCATAACGCCAATGCCAACAGGAACAGCCAGGGCGTCTGGGCAAACAGCCCCATGAACACCACCGACATGATGGTCCCGACCAGGGTACCCACCAGTCGCGCCAGCCCCTTTTGCACCACCATCCCGGACAAGGGCTGGGCGACGATAAACGCGGTCATCAGCGCCCAGGCCGGTTGCTCCAGTCCCCAGCGCAATGCCAGCCACAGCGCCAGGCCGCCGCCGATCAAGGTCTTGATCGCGAACTGCAGGGCGCGGCGGTCAGGCGCGAACAAAGCCTGGAAAGTGATAGACACGTAAAGCACTCTTGTAAGGACAATTTAACGATAGACGTGATCGGTGGGGTAACTTGAAAAACAAATTATTAGCTAGCTATCTATATCCCGTCCAGCGCTAAATCCCAGACACAAAAAAACGCCAGACTGGCTGGCGTTTTTGACAGGCTATGGGCGTTTACGAGCTATGGGCGCTTACGAGCGCGCGCGAGCCTGGTTACGCAGGGCTTTTACCTGATCGTGATTGCGTTGCACGCCATGGTACTGACGCTCAACCAGGTCACGAATACCCACCAGGTTGTGCTTGGTGATTTTTTCCAAGGCTTCTTTGTAAGCCTTCAAGGCATGGTCTTCACCACGTTCGGCTTCGTTCAGCACGGCCTCTTCATCCTTGCCGGTGAACATGGACTTCACGTCGACCCAGCGACGGTGCAGGTCACCGCTGACACTGGTGGAGGTTTCCGGATCACCGCCCATCGAACGCACGGCGGCTTGCAGTTCGGAAGCGGCGGTAGCGCAGTCGGCGGCACGCTGCACGAACAGCGATTTCAGTTCCGGATTCTTGATGTCTTCAGCGCAAGTCTTGAACCCTTCCTGACCGTCTTTGCTGGTTTCAATCAGGTCGTTGAGTACAGAGATGGCTTCTTTATTCACGTCGGTCATTTTCAATTCCTCGCGGGTTGATGGAAGATGTAATAGCTATTGCACCCTGCATGCCAGCTTTGAATTAGCCTGTTAATCCTTATATTTCAATGAGTTACCATTAATCGACAAATCTGTATCCGCGTTTTTTGCATGATCTGTCATTTGGCCTGCATGCAGAATGCCTGTATTTTCCAGACTGATTGAATCAAGACGGCTGATAGATGAACCCGGAAAAGCTCGAACTGCTGGTCACCCGTGAAATGCCCTTTGGCAAATACAAGGGCCGAATCATTGCCGACCTGCCTGGTCCCTACCTGAATTGGTTCGCCCGGGAAGGGTTCCCCCATGGCGAACTGGGTGGCTTGCTGGCCCTGATGCAGGAAATCGATCACAACGGCCTATCGGAGCTGCTCGAACCCCTGCGCGCCAAACATGGCAAACCCGCCCCTCGCCACTGAATCGTCCTTTACCTGCCCCTGATCGAGTAAACCCATGCCCGATAACACCTTCCGCGCCCGTGATGAAGCCTTCTGGCTGACGTTTGCCGACCGCTACGCTGTCGAACCCGGTCCGGTCAATCTGGAAAACGGTTACTTCGGGCGCATGTCCCGCACGGTGGTCGAGGAGTATCAGCGCAACATCGAACTCATCAATCGCAGCAACTCGGTGCATGTGCGCCAGCGCTTCGATCAGGGCGAAAGCCTGGAAATCCGCGCGCAGGTGGCCGGGCTGGTGGGCGTAGCCGCTGACACCGTCGCTCTCACCCGCAACGCTTCGGACGGCCTGCAATCGTTGATCCGCAACTACAACGGCCTCAAGCCTGGCGATCAGGTGCTGATCTGCGATCTGGAATACGACACGGTCAAAGGCGCCATGCGTTGGCTGGCACGCCATCGCGGGGTCGAGGTGATCGAGATCGAACACTGCCACCCAGCCAGTTTCGACAGTTTGCTGGCCACCTATCGCGAAGCCTTCGTGCGTTACCCGCGCCTCAAACTGATGGCCCTGACCCACGTCACCCATCGCACGGGCCTGGTGATGCCGGTGAAGGCGATTGCCGCAGCCGCCAGGGAACACGGAGTCGATGTCATCCTCGACGGCGCCCATGCGCTCGGCCAGATCGAGTTTGATCTCGACGACCTGGGCATCGCCTTCGCTGGCTACAACCTGCACAAATGGATCGGTGCGCCGCTGACCCTCGGTTTCATCTACATCAGCCGCGAGCGCTTGGCCGACATCGACCCGGACATGGGCGAGATGCATTACCCCTCCACCGACATTCGCGCCCGCACGCCCTACAGCACACCCAACATCCCGGCCCTGCTGACCCTGCCGCTGGTGTTCGAGGAACACCGGGCCATGGGCGGTGCCGCCGCCAAGGGCGCACGCCTCAATTACCTGCGCAACCGCTGGGTCAGCGCGGTACGCGAGCTAGCGGGCATCGAAGTCATGACTCCGGATGACCCGCGACTGTATTGCGGCATCACGTCGATGCGCTTTACCCGGCATGCCGATCAACAGGCGATGGTCGAGCGGTTGCTCAAGGACTACAACCTGTTCACCATCGCGCGCAGCGGTGCCGCGAGCGGTCCGTGCATTCGCATTACTGCGGGCCTCACGACCACCGCCGCAGACATGGATCTGCTGGCCCGAGCGCTGACCGAACTGCGCTGACGTCACACGGTGTACTTGTCGAAGTCCTCGGGCCTGATCTGCGCCGACACCGCGAACGTGTCGATTGCGATGGTCATGTGCCCGAAAAAGCCGTCTTCTTTCGAGTCAGGCGACGTGCCGCTCTTGCAGATAGTTATTGCTGGCCGTGATGCGTACGGCGACATGAAGGTGCAAGGCCCGGCCGGCTTAGAACCCCGGATAGATCGTGGTAAAGCGCACGATGCCCTTCTTGTCCGTGAATTGCCCGCCACGCAGGTAGGTATCATCGTCGGTGCGCGGGATCGAGCCGATGTCGTCGACGTCGACCTCCTTGCGCTGGAAGAGCGGCGAGATACGGTAACTATGTACCGCATGATGCCCCTGTAGGAGCGAAGCTTG
>DQGF01000537.1:0-5910 GCA_003525045.1 Pseudomonas sp.
CTGTTCAAACGGATCGTGCATACGCACCTCTCGTGATGTCTGTGAAAAGACGCGATCAAATTTGCCCAGGTCACATGGCGCATCTTCAGACCCAGCGCAAACGTCGGAATAACCACCACTGCCCCAGCGCCACCGAGAGCATCAACACACAGGCGATGAGGAAGCCAAAGGGGCTTTCGGAGAACGGAATTCCGCCGACGTTGATCCCCAGAAGACCGGTCAGAAAACTCATCGGCAAAAAGATCCCGGTGATGATCCCGAAGCGGTACATCGTGCGGTTCATGCGCACGCTCAAACGTCTATCTTCGGCCTCCAGGACCAGCCCCACCCGCTCCCGGGTCAATTCCAGCTCCTCGAGATAGCGAGTCAGGCTGTTGTTCAATTCGTTCCAGTAATCGCCATCGTCCTCGACGAACCAGGGCAATTTTATCCGCGTCAACTGACCGAAAATATCCCGTTGCGGAGCGAGAAAGCGCTTCAGCGCAGCCGCCCTGCGCCGGATCTGCAAAACGGCTCCATGCTCGGGGGTGTACCGTTCGTCGGCATCCAGCTTTTCTTCTTCCTCATCGACCACTTCCGAGAGGCAGCTGACCAGATCCTGCACTTTATTGGTGAGGTACTGAGCCATATAAAGGATGATTTCGGAGGCGGTTTTCGGCCCCTTGCCTTCGGCGAGCTGCACCAGCAACTCATCAGTGGCGCGCAACGGACGCAAGCGCAGAGAAATAACCCGCTGGGCCGACGCGAAAATCCGCACCGAGACCATGTCTTCCGGCTCGGCGCCCGGGTTCAGGTTGACCCCGCGCAAAAATAGCAACAGTTCGCTGTCGGAAAGCTGTAAAAGTCGCGGCCGGGTGTTTTCTTCAAGCAACAAATCGCAGCTGAATTCACTCAGACCGCTGGATTTGCGCAGCCAGGTCTGGGTTTGCGGGTGACTGCGATCCCAGTGCAGCCACAGGCTTTCATGGGCCTGCAGCTGCAAGTCATCGAGTTCAGTCCGGGCTATCGAACGCGCACCGCCTTTACCGTCCAGCACCAGGGCATGCACCAGCCCCCACTGCGCGTTTTCTTCCTCGAACATCCTCGCCCCTATTCTTGAAACAAAAAGCCAGCAGTGCGTTATTCAGGCATTTCAAGCGGGCTTGGCGAGATGATCACGCCGTTGTTGTCCGCATAGATGTAGTGACCCGGATGGAAGGTCACGCCAGCAAAGGTCACGGCCACGTTGAGATCGCCGATGCCGCGCTTGTCGGTCTTCATCGGGTGACTGGCCAGGGCCTGAACCCCCAGTTCGGTTTGCGCAATAACGTCAACGTCGCGGATGCAACCGTAGATCACCAGCCCTTCCCAGCCGTTTTTCGCAGCTTTTTCGGCCAGCATGTCGCCCAGCAGTGCGCGGCGCAGAGAACCGCCGCCGTCGACTACCAATACCTTGCCGTCTCCCTTGAGTTCGACCTGCTCCTTGACCAGCGAGTTATCTTCGAAGCACTTGATGGTCACGATTTCGCCGCCGAAGGAATCTCGGCCGCCGAAATTGCTGAACATCGGTTCCAGCACCTGCACCAGCTCCGGATAGGCGTCGCACAGGTCAGGCGTGAGGTAATGTTTCATCGAGAAACTCCTGTAATGAGGAAGGCAGCACGAACATCACTGATGGAGCAGTCATCGAAAATGACCAGAACAGCA
Source organism: Pseudomonas sp. (assembly GCA_003525045.1). GTDB lineage: Bacteria > Pseudomonadota > Gammaproteobacteria > Pseudomonadales > Pseudomonadaceae > Aquipseudomonas. The sequence continues at coordinate 1,687 of DQGF01000537.1, forward strand.
TGACGCGTCATATCTTAGCCGCAAGCCGATCAGAGCGAAATGCCCTTGTTAGAGCATCAGGCTCGGATCGACGTGGCCAAATCCGGTTTTTCGCCGAGCAATGGCGTGCGCTGATCCGCCAGCCAGCGGGCAACCAATGGCCAGACTTCGGCCTGGGCCGCTTTGCTGACGAGCATTTCCACGTGACCGAAATTGTCGCCAAAGCCCTGCTCGCGACCCAGGTTGATGAATTGCTTGTGTTCGGACCCCACCTGATCGAACAGTTTGCGACAGGCCCAGGCCGGATCTTGATGGTCGCCCGCAGCACTCACGGCCAGCACCGGCAACTGAACCTCGGCCAGTCCGGCCCACCAATCCTTGTCGGCATCGCCGAAGCGCCCGAACAGGCCGTACCAGCGCATGCTTTCCAGGGCCAGGCCGATCGGCTCGTCCTCCGGGCCGCGCTTGAGCCGTGAACCGGACAGCTGGGCGAAACGCTTGAGAATGAAGCGTCCGCCCCACTCCACCGGCGGAATCTTCAACGGCCAGTAGGTGCGGCTGACCTGTGTACCAAAAAATGCCGCAGAGGCCACGACCGGTTCGCCGATGTACTCGCCACCCAATGCCGCGGCCAAGGTGATTCCGCCCAGCGAGTGACCGATCCAGTGCGGAATCTGGCCGCTCTGCTCACGAACGAAGGCGCCAATGGCCGGCAAATCGTAACGGGCGTAGTCGGCGACGCGGTTCTTGCGGTAGCTCTGGTTACGCTGGGACAGGCCATGGCCGCGCATTTCCGCAATCCACACATCGAATCCCAGGCGTGCCAGATAAGCGCCCAGCCCCAAACCTTTGGGGGAAAACCAGAACCGGCGATTGGAAAAGCTCCCGTGCAGCAGGATCACCGGCACGCCACGCACGGCCGGTTCGTCGGCCATGCCGAGACGTGTCACCGCCAGTTCGACGGTGCCGTCAGGGCTGTTGCCGGGTTTCAAACGATAGACGTCTTCGCTCAGATCACCGCGCCGCTCGGCGCTGATCAAGGCGACAGGAAAAAGGTTGCTGCTGCTTTGCATAATGCTCTTGCACAAAAAAGGGCGGCTTCCAGAGGAGCCCGCCCTACTCGATTCTCTGAAGTGGCCAATCAATGACTGCACGACTGTTCACCTGTGGCGAGCGAGCTTGCTCGCGCCGGGCTGCGCAGCAGCCCCAAAAATCCGACAGCCAGCGCCGGTTATTGTGAGTGCTACGCACTCAAGCGGGAGCAAGCTCCCTCGCCACAGATTCCCCAATCACACCATCAAACTGAGGCTTGACCTTCAGCCAGGAAGAACCAGGTTTCCAGTACGGAATCGGGGTTCAACGAAACGCTTTCGATGCCCTGCTCCATCAGCCACTTGGCCAGATCAGGGTGGTCCGAAGGGCCCTGACCGCAAATGCCGATGTACTTGCCAGCCTTGTTGCAGGCCTGAATCGCATTGGCCAGCAGCTTCTTGACCGCCGGATTACGCTCGTCGAACAGGTGAGCGATGATCCCGGAGTCACGGTCCAGGCCCAGGGTCAGCTGAGTCAGGTCGTTGGAGCCGATAGAGAAGCCGTCGAAGAATTCGAGGAACTCTTCGGCGAGGATGGCGTTGGATGGCAGTTCGCACATCATGATGATGCGCAGACCATTCTCGCCGCGGGCCAGGCCATTTTCGGCCAACAGATCGATCACTTGACTGGCTTCGCCCAGTGTACGGACGAACGGCACCATGATTTCAACGTTGGTCAGGCCCATCTCGTTGCGCACACGCTTGAGGGCGCGGCACTCGAGCTCGAAGCAGTCACGGAACGCTTCGCTGATGTAACGCGAAGCACCGCGGAAGCCCAGCATCGGGTTTTCTTCTTCCGGCTCGTAGAGCTTGCCGCCGATCAGGTTCGCGTATTCGTTGGACTTGAAGTCCGACAGACGCACGATGACCTTTTTCGGGGTGAACGCAGCGGCCAGGGTGCTGATGCCTTCAACCAGTTTGTCGACATAGAAGCCAACCGGATCGTCGTAACCGGCGATGCGCTTGTCGACGCTGTCCTTGATGTCCTGCGGCAGACCGTCGTAGTTCAACAGCGCTTTCGGGTGAACACCGATCATGCGGTTGATGATGAACTCCAGACGGGCCAGGCCCACACCGGCGTTCGGCAGTTGCGCGAAGTCGAAGGCGCGATCCGGGTTGCCGACGTTCATCATGATCTTGAACGGCAGATCAGGCATGGCGTCGACGGAGTTTTTCTTGATGTCGAAGCCCAGTTCACCTTCGAAGATGTAACCGGTGTCGCCTTCAGCGCAGGAAACGGTCACGCCCTGGCCGTCTTGCAACAGCTGGGTGGCGTTGCCGCAACCGACCACGGCCGGGATGCCCAGCTCGCGCGCGATGATCGCCGCGTGGCAGGTACGGCCGCCACGGTTGGTGACGATGGCGCTGGCGCGCTTCATGACCGGTTCCCAGTCCGGGTCGGTCATGTCGGAGACCAGAACGTCGCCTGGCTGGACTTTGTCCATCTCGGACACGTCCTTGATGATGCGGACCTTGCCGGCGCCGATGCGCTGGCCGATGGCGCGACCTTCAACCAGCACGGTGCCGGTTTCTTTCAACAGGTAACGTTCCATGACGTTGGCCGAAGTGCGGCTCTTCACGGTTTCAGGACGCGCCTGAACGATGTAGAGCTTGCCGTCGTCGCCGTCTTTGGCCCATTCGATGTCCATCGGGCACTTGTAGTGCTTCTCGATGATCATTGCTTGTTTGGCCAGCTCGCTGACTTCGGCGTCGCTCAGGCAGAAACGTGCGCGATCAGCCTTGTCCACGTCGATGGTCTTGACCGACTTACCGGCCGTGGCGACTTCGCCGTAGATCATCTTGATGGCTTTGCTGCCCAGGTTGCGACGCAGGATAGCCGGACGACCGGCTGCCAGCGTGCCTTTGTGGACGTAGAACTCATCCGGGTTCACCGCGCCTTGTACGACGGTTTCACCCAGGCCGTAGGCGCCGGTGATAAACACCACGTCACGGAAGCCCGATTCGGTATCGAGGGTGAACATCACGCCGGCCGTGCCGGTTTCGGAGCGAACCATGCGCTGCACGCCGGCCGACAGGGCTACCAGCTTGTGGTCGAAGCCTTGATGGACGCGGTAGGAAATGGCCCGATCGTTGAAAAGGGAGGCGAACACCTCCTTGGCGGCGCGAATGACGTTTTCGACACCACGGATGTTCAGGAAGGTTTCCTGCTGACCGGCGAAGGATGCGTCCGGCAGGTCTTCAGCGGTAGCGGAAGAGCGCACGGCCACGGCCATGTCAGGGTTGCCGGCCGACAGCGTGGCGAACGCGGTGCGGATTTCGGCGTTGAGCTTCTCGGGGAATTCGGCTTCCATGATCCATTGGCGGATCTGCGCGCCGGTCTTGGCCAGGGCGTTCACATCGTCAACGTCCAGGGCGTCGAGCGCGGCATGGATCTGATCGTTCAGGCCGCTCAGCTCAAGAAAATCACGATAAGCCTGAGCTGTCGTGGCGAAGCCACCGGGCACCGATACACCGGCACCGGCCAGGTTACTGATCATCTCGCCCAGGGATGCGTTCTTGCCCCCCACATGCTCTACATCATGGACGCCGAGCTTATCGAGGGAAACTACGTACTCTACCAAGGTGATCTCTCCACTAACTGTGTTGGATAAGCTCAGAAGCCGGCTGCTCCGCGGAGCGTTTGCCAGCTGTATGGCCTGGACCTGGAAAATAAGTGAGAATGCGGGCCACTGGCGGCCGGCAAATCGCGCCTATCATATCCAAGAATGATCATTAGCTTAAGGCCCAAGGTGCAAATGAAACGATCTGCCTTCTTTATTTCCGACGGTACCGGCATCACAGCCGAAACCCTCGGCCAAAGCCTTCTGGCGCAGTTCGAAAACATTACCTTCAGCAAATTCACGCGACCGTACATCGACAACGCGGATAAAGCGCGGGCCATGGTACAACAAATCAACAAGGCCGCCGAAAACGACGGCTTCCGGCCGATCATCTTCGACACCATCGTCAATCAGGACATCCGTGAGATCCTCGCAACGTCCAATGGTTTCATGATCGACATTTTCTCGACCTTTCTGGCGCCGCTTGAACAGGAACTGACCGAGCATTCTTCCTACACCGTCGGCAAGTCGCACTCGATTGGCAGCAGCACCAATTACATGGAGCGCATCGAGGCGGTGAACTTCGCCCTCGA
>DQGF01000537.1:6300-6684 GCA_003525045.1 Pseudomonas sp.
AAAACCCCGACTTGTCTGTACATGGCCATGCAATTCGGCATCCGCGCGGCCAACTACCCGCTGACCGAAGACGACATGGAGCGCCTGCAACTGCCGAACGCCCTGCGCGCCCACCAGCACAAGCTGTTCGGCCTGACCATCGATCCGGACCGCCTTACCGCAATCCGCAACGAGCGCAAGCCCAACAGCCGCTATGCGAGCTACGCCCAGTGTGAGTTCGAAGTGCGCGAGGTGGAGAACCTGTTCCGCCGGGAGAACATTGCGCACATCAATTCCACGCATTTTTCGGTGGAAGAGATTTCGGCGAAGATTCTGGTGGAGAAAGGTGTCGAGCGGCGGTTCAAGTAGTTTTTTTGCGCCCGTGAGGCCGCCTTCGCGGGCAAG
>DQGF01000147.1:0-218 GCA_003525045.1 Pseudomonas sp.
ATCCCCGGCCCGCCCTTGCGCGGCAGCTTGTCCCCGGCCGAAACGTCGATTACGTAGATGGTCAGGTCGGACAGTTCCGGGCTGAACGTCGCCGAGAGGTTGTCGCCGCCGGATTCCACCAGAATCAGGTCCAATCCCGGAAAGCGGCGGTTCAGTTGATCCACGGCTTCCAGATTGATCGAAGCATCTTCGCGAATCGCCGTGTGCGGGCAGCCGCC
>DQGF01000147.1:515-2983 GCA_003525045.1 Pseudomonas sp.
GTGTGCGGGCAGCCGCCGGTTTCCACGCCGATGATCCGTTCAGGCGCCAGGGCTTCATTGCGCACCAGAAAGTCGGCATCTTCGCGGGTGTAGATGTCGTTGGTCACCACTGCCAGGTTGTAGCGGTCGCGCAGGGCCAGGCACAGGGCCAGGGTCAGGGCGGTTTTGCCGGAACCGACCGGGCCGCCAATGCCGACGCGCAGAGGTTGTGTGTTCATGTGATTCTCCAAATTAAAAGGCCCTAGGAACGGAACAGACGGCTGTACTGGCGCTCATGGGCCATGCACGCCAGCGACAGGCCGAAAGCGGCGCTGCCAACGTGGTCGGGGTTGATTCGGGTGGCGTCTTGCTGGGCTTGTTGCAGCAACGGCAGCAGTTCGCTGGTCAGGCGCTGAGCAGCTTGCTGGCCCAGGGGCAGGGTTTTCATCAGCACCGCCAATTGGTTTTCCAGCCAGCTCCAGAGCCATGCGGCCAGCGCATCTTGTGGGCTGATCTGCCAGGCGCGCGCGGCCAGCGCCCAACCGAGGGCCAGATGCGGTTCGGGTCGTTGTTCGAGGAAGGCCCGGGCCGAGGCATCCAGTTCCGGCAAGCCATTGAGCAGTTGCTGCAAGGAATAGCCCATTTGCCGGCTTTCCTGATGCAGCTCGCGGGTTTCCCGGCTGGCGCGGTGTTCTTCACAATGCTGTAGCAGTTTGGCCCAGTTTTCCTCGGCCGCGGCCATGCAATGGGCGAGCAGCAGCGGCGCTTCGAAGCGTGCCAGGTTCAGCAGCAACTGATCGCTGATCCAGCGTCGCGCACTGTCAGGACCATTGACGCGGCCATTATCCACAGCCATCTCCAGCCCTTGGGAATAGCTGTAGCCACCAATCGGCAATTGCGGACTGGCCAGACGCAGCAGCGCCCAGGCGGGATTCATAAACGCACGCCGAACTGGTGCAGTTTTGGCGGGTAGTTGAAATCTTCGTCGCCATGGCGTGAATGGTGATGGCCACCGCCGTAGGCCCCGTGTTCCGGCTGAAACGGCGCTTCGGTGTCCACGACCCTGGCCCCCAGTTGTTCAAGCATGGCCTTGAGCACATAGTCGTCGAGCAGACGCAACCAACCATCGCCGATTTGCAGGGCCACGTGGCGGTTACCCAAGTGATAGGCAGCGCGGGTCAGCTCGAACGCATCGGCGCAGGTGACGTGCAGCAGTTGTTCGGCGCGGGCACGGACGCGGACGATACGCCCGTCTTCGGCTTGCAGACATTCGCCGTCATAAAGCGGCGGTTGACCGCGCTCCAAAAACAATCCGACGTCTTCACCTTCGGCACTGAAACAGCGCAAACGGCTTTTGCTCCGGGCGTCGAAGGTCAGGTGCAACTCGGCGGCCCAGACGGGTTGAGGGTCGATTCTGCGATGAATCACCAGCATCGGAAGGCTTCCAGCAATGAACAATAGTCAGGCTAGAGCAAGGGTCTTGCCAATCGAGCGATGTGTAGGAAATAGGCGTTGAAGCCTGTAAGGCGTTTCGGCGCGCGGCAGAAAGCTGAATTAATTTGGTGCGAGGACATGTGCGATGCACCAATTTGCGGCGCACAAAAAAAGTTCGTCTACTCGGTACTTCCGAGACCCTGCCAATGCTTCAACCCGATAAAGATGAACCTCAGTTGCTGGGTAATCTTCGCCTGCGGCGTCAAGTGTTCGGGCAGCGCCTGCGCCGGCGGATCGATGATGTCCGGCAAAGTCGCAAACACACTCTTGACGATCAGATCGGCCATCACGCTGAGGGCGGCGATATCCAGGTGCTGCAGTTTCGGCATCAGCGACAAGTCGGCCGCCAGGTCCGAGCTGATGTCTTCGCGCAAACGACCGATGGCCAGGCGCACCGGAAGCGAGCCACCGTATTGTTCGCGGGCCAGAAACAGGAATTGCGAGCGATTGGCCGAGACCACGTCGAGAAAGATTCGCACGGAGGCGTCGATGATGCCGCCCATGACAAATTCGTTGTGGCGCACCAGGCGGATGGTTTCGCGGAAGGTCTGACCGACTTCGCTGACCAGCACCAGACCTAGCTCATCCATATCTGCGAAATGCCGGTAGAACCCGGTAGGGACGATTCCGGCGGTTCTCGCCACTTCGCGCAGGCTCAGGCTGCCGAATCCTCGGCCGCATTCCATCAAGTGGCGGGCAGCGTCCATCAGGGCGTTACGGGTCTGTTGTTTCTGTTCGGCGCGGGGCAGCATCGCAAGGGTGTTTTTCTGGAGAGGGACAGCGGCGCACTCTAGCAAATCGGCTTCGCCGGCGTCGAACGTCTATCGGGGGATCTTGCGGGGAAGTGTCGCGGGTATAAAGTGAAATGGCATAAAGTCAAAAGCCCAATCCGTGGATTGGGCTTTTTTTCAAGGCCGCCATGGGCTTAGCTCAAGGCGCTGTTGCGTTCGATTACGCGGTCACCACCACCTTCAGCCAGGGTTTGACCTTGTGGA
>DQGF01000092.1:0-1430 GCA_003525045.1 Pseudomonas sp.
GGGCTTGCTCGCGAAGAGGCCGGTACAGGCGCTGAAGATATTACTCGTCTTTCTTCAACAGACCGGCCAACGCCGCAAACGGATTATGCGTCGCCTTGGCGATTTTCGGCGAACTCAGCGAGCCCTCGCCAAAGTACTGCTGGTCGGTGTACCGCGAGTGTTCATTGTCGTGGCAATACAGGCACAACAATTCCCAGTTCGAGCCGTCCTGCGGGTTGTTGTCGTGGTTGTGGTCGCGGTGGTGCACGGTCAGTTCGCTCAGGCGCTTGCCGGAGAACTCCCGGGCGCAGCGGCCGCACACGTGCGGGTACATCTTCAGGGCCTTGTCGCGGTAACCCATTTCCTTGTCGCGCTGGTTGTCGGCGAGGATGCGATCCAGCTTCGAAGTGTTGGTCGGAGGTGTTGACGAACTCATGGGTTCACCTTTGTAAAAGACTAATGACGGTTATTGAGCCAAGTTTAGCTCAGCCCTTGAGCTTCTCGGCAATCCAGATGGTGTGGCGGGTGCCTTTGTTGCCGTGGGCGAAGACTTGCACTTCTTCGGCCTTGAAACCGGCCTTTTTCAACTTGTCGGAAAACTGCCGGTCGGCGCTGGCCGACCACACCGCGAGCACGCCTTTGGGGCGCAGGGCCTTGGCGCAGGCGCTCAGGCCTCCGGCGGAGTACAGCCAGCTGTTGGCCTTCTGGGTCAGGCCTTCGGGGCCGTTGTCGACGTCGAGCATGATCGCATCGAAACCTTGCGGTTCGGCTTGCAGCACCTTGGCTACATCTTCCATGCGGATCACCGTGCGCGGGTCGAGCAGCGGGTTGCCGGCTTTTTCGCCCAGTGGTCCACGGTTCCACTCAACCACACCGGGCACCAGTTCGGCGACCACCACTTCAGCGGTCTTGCCCAAATGCTTGAGCGCCGAGGCAAGGGTAAAGCCCATGCCCAGTCCACCGATCAACACCCGCGAATTCGGCCGACCGGCAACTTTTCGGCAGGGGATCTCGGCCAGGGCGTCTTCGGAACCGTGCATGCGTGTGTTCATCAACTGCCCGCCATCGCCCCCCTGAATCTTGATGACGAAATCCTCACCGTATTCGAACAGGCACAAGGCACCGCCATTTTCGGGAATCGGAGTGGTGTCGAGCAGAACGAAACGTTTCATTGGGGCTCTCTTGAGGAGAAATCGGCAATCAGGGGAAGGCAAACAGCGGCAGTTGGGAGTAGCCTGCAAAAAGACTACAAGGCCAACGGAGCCATTGATGAAGCGCACCATTCTAACGGTCATTGCCTCGGCCGCGCTCTCGATAACTGCAGTGCAGGCCCAGGAACAACCCACCATTCCCACCAGCCCCGGACCGTTGCCAGGCTCGCCCGGAACCGCGACGCCGACGCCCTACCCGCAGATCACCCCGATCAGCGTGCCCAAGGTCGGGTCCGGCGG
>DQGF01000092.1:1746-3995 GCA_003525045.1 Pseudomonas sp.
GGGGCGGCCCGCCGCTGTTGCCGCCGATCGAAATGCCCAGCCCGCCCAAGGACCAGACGTTGCCGGGGCTTGAGCAGAACAGCACGAAGATCAAGTCGCCCGGCGGTTAAGGCGCTCAGACAATACCCAAAACCTTGAAAACAAATGCGTATTCGAGCGCGACATCACGCAATCCCTGGTAACGACCGCTCATCCCGCCATGGCCGGCGCCCAGTTCGGTCCTGAGCAGCAGCGGATTGGCATCGGTTTTGGTCGCACGCAACTTTGCCACCCACTTGGCCGCTTCCCAGTACTGCACGCGACTGTCGTTGTAGCCGGCGATCACCAAGGTGGCGGGATATGCCTGGGCGGTGACGTTTTCGTACGGGGCATAGGCCTTGATTCGCGCATGGACGTCCGGTTCTTGCGGATTGCCCCACTCGTCGTACTCGGTGACGGTCAACGGCAGATCCGGGTCGAGCATGGTGTTGAGCACGTCGACGAACGGTACTTCGGCAATCGCTGCGCCAAATAGCTCCGGCCGCATGTTGAGTACCGCGCCGATCAGCAACCCGCCAGCGCTACCGCCGCTGATTGCCAGTTGTTTCGATGTAGTGAAGCCGTTGTCGATCAAGTGCTCGGCGCAGGCGATAAAGTCACTGAAGGTGTTGTGCTTGTGTTCCTGCTTGCCGGCGCGATACCAGGCTTCGCCCAATTCACCGCCGCCACGCACGTGAGCGATGGCAAACGCCACGCCACGATCCAGCAGGCTCAGGCGCGCGTGGGAGAACCACGGGTCGAGGCTTTCGCCGTATGCGCCGTAGCCATACAGATAAAGGGGTGTCGGCTTACCGAGGGCTTCGCGTTTGACGACGAGGCTGATCGGCACTTTAGTACCGTCGGGTGCCGTCGCCCACAGGCGCTGGCTGACGTAGGCATCAGCATCGAACGGGCCCAGCACCGGGGTTTGCTTGAGGACTTTCTGCTCGCCGGTGGCCAGCCCCAGCTGACGGATTTGCGCCGGACGGTTCAACGCTTCGTAGCGCAGGCGAATCCTGTCGCTGACGAATTCCAGGCTGTTCTGCACATGAAGGCTGTAGGCCGCGTCCGGCAGCTGCACTCGGTAGCTCGGCAGGTCTTGCGGATAGACTTCGATGATTGGCAAGCCACCCTCGCGCAGGCTCAGGGTCATGGCCCCGGCGTTCAGGCTCATGCCTTCGATCATCGTGCTGTCGCTGTGGGCAATCAGGTTCTGCCAGTCGGCTTCGATCGGCGCGACGCCGGTATCGACGGCCGTGTACAAGGCAAAGTTGATGCCGTCGCGATTGGTGCGAATGAACCAGGTCCATACGCCGTCGAGCACACCGTGGTCGACATCGTATTCATGATCTTCAACCCGTGGCGCTACACAGGTAAAGGCCTGCTGCGGCTGGAACGCGTCGAGCACCCAGACTTCGCTGGTCGTCTTGCTGCCCACGGACAGCAACAATTGCTGCTCGGAACTGGACCGGTAGCAGTGCATGAAGAATCGACCGTCCGACTCATGGAACACTTCTTCGGCCGCCGTGCCATCCAGTCGATAGCGCAACAGTTTGTGCGGGCGGTGGGTGTCGTCCAGTTCGCCGAAGAACAGTGTCAGGCTGTCGTTGGCCCAGGTCATGCTGCCGTCGCAGTCCTGGAATTCCAGTTCGCTGACCCGGCCGTTGGACAATTCCTTCACGAACAGCGTGTAAATCTCGTCGCCCGTGGAGTCGATGCTGTAGGCCAGTCGCTGGTGGTCCGGACTGATGCTGAACGCACCCAGGGAAAAGAAGCCACCCTTGGCCAGTTCGTTCGGGTCCAGCAGCAGTTGCTCCTGGCTTTCGTCGAGTTGCAGGCTTTCGTCGGCCGGGCGCGGGCAGCGGTAGTGACGGGCGTATTCGTCCCCCGCCGTGGTGCGCGTGTAATACAGGTACGGACCCCAGGGGGAGGGCAGCGACAGGTCGGTTTCGAGAATCCGCGCCTTGATCTCTTCGAACAGGGTTTCACGCAGCCCGGCCTGATCGGCGGTTTGCGCCTCTTGATAGCTGTTTTCCGCTTTCAGGTAGTCGAGCACCGCGTCGGTGTCGCGCTCCTGCAGCCAGGCATACGGGTCATTGCCCTCGGCCTTGTGGGCGATGGGAGCGTCGCAAATGTTGGCGGATAGGGGCATGAAGGACTCTCGTACAATGTGCGGAAAGGGGCTTCGCAACCTGTGGGAGCGGCTTGCTCGCGAAAGCGGTGTGCCAGTC
>DQGF01000464.1:0-1048 GCA_003525045.1 Pseudomonas sp.
GGCTTGCTCGCGAAGGGGCCCTATTGTCAGGCCTTGAACTGATTGATCTATGGTCCGCCCCCCGCCGCCCCCCGCCGCACTCGCCTCATCCGCTGTAAATTTTTTACTGCGGCGATGGGAGCTTTATCCAAAATGTGAGTCTGCATCTCAGTTGTATCTGGCGCCGATACAAATCCACGCCTAGGATACCCGGCATGTTTTCAGGGGGTTTTTTGATGAATAAGACATTGGTTTTGTGTGCGCTGAGTGCAGGTTTGCTGCTCGCCGGTTGTCAGTCGGTCAACACCACCAGCGGTGGCGCTGTGGGCGTTGAGCGCAAACAGTATATGTTCAGCATGTTGTCGACCGATGAGGTCAACCAGATGTACGCCCAGTCTTATCAAAAGACAGTGGGGGAGGCGACCAGCAAAGGCGTGCTGGACAAGACCAGTAACGACGCCAAACGCGTCCAGGCGATTGCCGACCGGCTGATTGCCCAGGCGCCGAAATTTCGTCCGGATTCGGCGCAGTGGAACTGGGAAGTCAATCTGATCAAGAGCGACGAACTCAACGCCAACTGCGGGCCCGGCGGCAAGATCATTTTCTACACCGGGCTGATTGACAGCCTGAAACTGACCGACGATGAAATCGCTGCGATCATGGGCCATGAAATCGCCCACGCCCTGCGCGAGCACGGTCGGGAAGCGATGTCCAAGGCTTACGGTATCGAGATGGCCAAGCAGGGTGCGGGTGCCTTGTTCGGGCTGGGCCAGGACAGCCTGGCGCTGGCGGACACCGTGGCCAACTACGGCATGACCTTGCCCAACAGCCGTTCCAATGAAAACGAGGCGGACTTGATTGGCCTGGAACTGGCCGCACGCGGTGGTTACAACCCGAACGCCGCGATCACCCTGTGGAACAAGATGAGCAAGGCCTCGGAAGGTGCGCCACCGGAGTTCATGAGTACTCACCCGGCTTCGTCGAGTCGGATTGCCTCGTTGCAGGCGGCGATTCCGAAAGTCATGCCGTTGTACAACAGTAGCAAGCAGTAAGCTGCAAGCTGCAAGCT
>DQGF01000464.1:1367-3564 GCA_003525045.1 Pseudomonas sp.
CAAGCTGAAGCAAAGCACAATCGGCTCTGCTTCAGCTTGCAGCTAATAGCTTGAAGCTTGTAGCTGCTTTAAACCCACCCACTGCTCTGCATCGCCTTGTACACCGCGACAATCGCCAGGATGAAGAACGCCGACGCCGCCAGGCGACGGATCAAGGTCAGTGGCAGTTTGTCCGCGGCAAAGTTACCCGCCAATACCACCGGCACGTTGGCAATCAACATGCCGAGGGTGGTGCCGATGATCACCAGCCACAGGTCCGGGTATTGCGCTGCGAGCATCACGGTGGCGACCTGAGTCTTGTCACCCATCTCCGCGAGGAAAAACGCGATCAGCGTCGTCAGGAACGGTCCGAACTTGCGGGCGGTGCTGGCTTCGTCATCGTCTATCTTGTCCGGCACCAGGGTCCACAGCGCAGTCGCGGCGAAGCTGGCGGCGAGGATCCAGTGCAGCGTCGCATTCGAGAAAAAACTGCCGAACCAGGCACCTACCGCACCGGCTGCCGCATGGTTGGCCAGGGTCGCGGCGACGATGCCGGCGATGATTGGCCAGGGTTTGCGAAAGCGGGCGGCGAGAATGAGCGCGAGCAGTTGCGTCTTGTCGCCGATTTCGGCCAAGGCAACGATTGCGGTGGGAACGAGTAAAGAATCCAGCATCAGGGTTTTCCTAAGGGGCGGGTCGACACGGCTATGACACGTACAGCCTTCCCGCCCCGGGTAAGGTGTTCGTGTCATAGGTCTTGTCAAACCCTGCGTTCCGTCTGATGCGGACGCTTGGGTCGCATACGCCATGGTCTTTTGACCAAGTATGTTGACGTATGCCGGACGAGCATGGCGCTCGTGGGAGACTACTCCCCTAGGACGGAGCGGATTCTGCCTAGGCAAATCCGATTGAGCAAGTCTCTTTTTTTAAAAGAAGTGTCAGCCGCGCTTGGCCCGGTAGATCCTGAAACCTTGTCCTTCGGCCTTGATTGCACACACACCCAAGTGCTCTTCGATCAACGGCTGATACTTCAGGAAACTGTTCGCTACCAGTCGCAGTTCGCCACCATTTTTCAGATGTTTGGCTGCTTTTCGCAGCAAGTTCTCGGTAGCGTGATAATCGGTATGCACCCCCACATGGAACGGAGGATTGCTCAGGATGGCACTCAAACCCATGGGCGCGGCATCGATTCCGTCACCGGTAATAACCTCCGCGTCGAGACCGTTGGCAGCCAAAGTCAGACGACTGCTGGCAGCGGCAAACGCATCCACGTCCAGCAAGGTGACCAGATTGTGCGGGTAACGACGTTTCACCGCCGCGCCCAACACACCGGCGCCGCAACCGAAATCCAACAAATGGCCGCTCGGCAACTTGTCCAGATGTTCCAGCAGCAAGGCGCTGCCGCGATCCAGTCGGCCATGGCTGAACACGCCCGGCAGGCTGATGACTTTCAACGGGCCTTCGGCCAGCGGCAGTTCATATTCCTGGGCCAGGCTTTCCAGTGATTTGGCTTGCGGCGCATTGGCCACGGTGACCTGCCACAGCTGGCAATGCCGCGCGCTGTCGAGTTTGCGCGGTTTGCCGAAGGGGTTCAGTTGCTTGGCTGCGCCCTCGATCCCGCTGCGTTTTTCGCCGACCAGATACACCTCGCGACCGGCCAGGCGCGAGGCGACGGCATTGAGGATGTAATCGGTCAGGTCCTTGGACTTGGGCAGAAACACCACGGCGGTGTCGAACTCACGCTCCGGCACCGTCACGCCAAAATGGCTGCGCTCGGTAAAACGTGCGTCCAGCGCCGCTTGATCGCCGGCATGCCAGCCCCAGCCATGGGCATCGGGCAGACGGCCCAGCAGATCGTCGGCGGGCAAGCCGGCCAACAGTACCGAACCCTGGAATAACTCGGCCTGACGAAGCAGTACTTCACTGCGCGGATCCATACTCTGCTCCTTGAAAAAAAGTGCCGCAGTTTATCAACTGACGACCCGCAGCGCTTTACCGCTGAAATATCCCTGAGCGTTCTCGGTCAATTGGCCAACGATCCGCTGCCGTGCTTCGCGACTGCCCCAGGCGTTATGCGGAGTGACAATCAGCCGTGGGATGTCATTGGCCAACAGAGGGTTGCCAGCGGTCGGTGGCTCGACGCTCAGCACGTCGGTGGCTGCGCCGCCCAGATGACCGTTGCGCAAGGCATCGGCCAAGGCCTGTTCGTCGATCAGGC
>DQGF01000464.1:3856-7603 GCA_003525045.1 Pseudomonas sp.
CGATCAGGCCACCGCGAGCGGTGTTGACCACGAAGGCGCCGGGTTTCATCGACGCCAGTTCACGGGTACCGATGAAGTGACGGGTGTGTTCGTTGAGCGGGCAGTGCAGGGTCAGCGCGTCGATTTGCGGCAGCAGTTCATCCAGCGGCAAGCGGTCCGGCCGGGCAGGGCGTCCCGGAATCTGCCCCAGCAGCACGCGCATGCCGAAGGCTTCAGCCAGCCGCGCCACCGCCCCGCCCAATTCGCCGTGACCGAGTAAGCCGAGGGTTTTGCCTTGCAGTTCGACGATCGGATAATCCAGCAGACAGAACTGTTTCGCCTGCTGCCAGCGACCTTCACCGACGGCTTTCTGATAGTCGGCCAGACGTGTTGCCAGATTGAGCAGCAACATGATTGTGTGCTGAGCCACCGACGGCGTGCCGTAACCCTGGCAGTTGCAAACCGTTATTCCATGAGCACGGGCAGCGACGAGGTCGACGTTGTTGGTGCCGGTGGCGGTGATCAGGATCAGCTTCAGCTCGGGGCTGGCGGCGATGGCGTCAGCATCGATCAGGATTTTGTTGCTGATGGCGACGGTGGCGCCCTTGAGGCGTTCGATGACCTGGTCGGCCGTGGTCTGCGCGAACAACTGCAGTTCGCTGAAACAGGCGCGCAACGGGCTGAGGTCGAGATCGCCCAGGTCCAGGGATGGATGGTCGAGGAAAACGGCGCGGCGAGAGTTCGTCATCAACTGTACCTTTTGTGCATTGAAATGAAGGCGTAATCTGCCGAGCCTACCAGATGAAACAAATCGTTACGCTTGGCCAAAGGAGCCCCCATGTACTGGACAGAGTTCTTGACCGTTGCCTTGATTCACCTGCTGGCCGTCGCCAGCCCCGGCCCGGACTTTGCCGTGGTGGTACGTGAAAGCGTGACCCATGGTCGTCGCGCCGGCACCTGGACAGCGTTGGGTGTCGGCACGGCGATTTTCCTGCACGTCGGTTACTCGTTGCTCGGCATCGGCCTGATCGTGTCGCAGTCGATCGTGTTGTTCAACGCCTTGAAATGGGCCGCCGCCGCCTATCTGCTGTATATCGGCTTCAAGGCCCTGCGTGCGCAACCGGCCAAACCCGTGACTGACGACCTGCACAAGGAAGCGGGCGAGCGTACGGCTCGCGGTGCTTTCACTTCGGGATTCGTCACCAACGGACTGAACCCGAAAGCCACGCTGTTCTTCCTGTCACTGTTCACCGTAGTGATCAACCCGCATACGCCGCTGGCGGTGCAGGCCGGCTACGGGGTCTATCTCGCGGTGGCCACCGCCGTGTGGTTCTGCCTGGTGGCAATGCTGTTCAGCCAGCAGCGCGTGCGCGCTGGGTTCGCGCGCATGGGGCATTGGTTCGACCGAACCATGGGCGCGGTGCTGATTGCCATCGGCGTGAAACTCGCGTTTACCGAGATGCATTGAGCCGTTGTGCGGTGGCCGCGGCATGATCAGCCGCGGCTGAAACGCTGTTTTACGTAACGTCGATGCTCGATGCCTGGCGTTGGCGAACGTAGTCCAGAAAGCCGTCCATATCGCTACTGCTCAGTAGCCGCGACACCGCTTTGACTTCCTCCAGCGGCCAGTCCCACCAGGCCGACACCAGCAAGTCCTGGCGCACGTCCTCGTCAAAACGCCAGCGGATGTGGCGGCATGGATTGCCGCCGACGATTGCATAGGGTTCGACGTCGCGGGTCACGACGGCACCGGCTGCGACCACAGCGCCATGGCCGATGGTCACGCCGGACAGAATCATGACGCCGGCGCAAATCCAGCAATCGCTGCCGATCACCACATTGCCCTTGGTCGGACTGCATCCGGGAATGTCCCGGGCTTCGTCAATCATCAATGGAAAGGGATAGGTGCTGACCCAGTCGGTTCGATGGCCGCCACCCAGCAAAATCTTCACGCCTTCGGCAATCGAGGTATAGGAACCGACCTTCAGAATCGTGTCGTCGCCAAACTCCATGACCTCCGGGATGCCATAGGTGCCCACGCCGACTTCGTAGCTGGGGTAGCGCAGGCGTATTTTTTCCGGCGCTCTTTCCAGCTTTTCCAGGCGCTTCAGATGCTTTCTGGTTTTACGTTCTTTGAGTTTTTCGAGAAATTTCATGCATGAGGCCTGACAGCGAAGGGAGGGCTAGCGATGCAACATCAGTCGTCTCAGGCGTCTGAAGCTGGTTCGATTCAAGTGACGCCAGGGAATCGAGCGCAACAGTCGCCAGGCTTCTTTCTTGTCTTCGACCACGGCGTATTTGAGGGCCTTGTTCACCAATTGGGTGCGGGCGCTCTGGTAGGCGGGATGGTCTGTGTACGGTGCGATGGCCTCAAGGTCAGCCTGCAGCAACACCCGGTATTTTCTCGACAGGTTGTTGGCATGCCGGCGATAGCGAGTCGTGCACACAGGCAGTTCATGGATCTCGTACCCCAACCGGGCAATGCGCAAGGTCATCTGGAAGTCTTGAACCCGCAACTGCGACGCATAGAAGCCGGCGTGTCGCATCGCGCTCATGCGATAAAGCGCGACCGGGGCACCGATCACGACGGCACCGCTGAGGACTTGATCGAAGTCGTAGGTGCGGATCTGGTCGCGTTTTTGCTGCTTGATGGTATTGCCATCGCTGTCCATGTAGATGATCAGCGCGCCCACGCAACCGACGTCCGGGTTCTTGTCCAGATAGTCGGCGCGAATGCGCAGCGATTGCGGGAGCATGATGTCGTCCAGGTCCGGCGTCGACACGTAAGTGCCTTTGGCGTAGCGCAAGCCGTGGTTGAGTGCCGCACTCACGCCCTGGTTCGGTTGCGTATACAGCTGGAAATCATGGGTTTGCTGCAATTGCTTGAGCAGGGTGATGCTGTTGTCGCTCGAGCCGTCGTCGACGACGATGACTTCGAAATTCGGGTATTGCTGGGCGAAGATGCTCTTGATGGCCTCTTCCAGGTATTTTTCCGCGTTGTAGCAGGGCGCCACGATGGAAACCAGAGGGGCTTGCGTCGAGGTGCAGGCCTCAGAGGCGGTCGCTTCAGTGCTCATTGTTGTACCGGTAACGTGTTTGACATTGCAGGTTTAATGGAGAGCCCGCCAGGGAGGTCAGGCTGGGCAAGCTTGGCAGTTATTGTCTTACCTATCGATCCGCACGTTGTATCGATAATGTTACGTATGCTCGCTTGTCCATATAGCTGACGACAAGCTTTACGTAATGAAATTGCAACGATAACAACTTAGACCTGTAATCCTGATGAAGACACAAAGTAGTGGCATCAAGCTAGCATTTTCCCGTTGAAGCTAAATCATTCCTTTGGCTGATTTGGCTGGCGCACAAGGGCACTAGAGTGCTTACTTTCAGTCACGACTGTGCAGTCAGAAAAGGGATTCTTATGTTGCAGACTCGCGTTATCCCCCCAGCCGAAGGCGCTTATCAGTATCCGCTGTTGATCAAACGGCTGTTGATGTCCGGCGCGCGTTACGAGAAAACCCGCGAGATCATTTACCGCGACCAGTTGCGTTACAGCTATCCGACCCTGATCGAACGGGTCGCACGTCTGGCCAACGTACTCACGGCAGCCGGCGTCAAGCCCGGCGATACCGTGGCGGTCATGGACTGGGACAGCCATCGATACCTGGAATGCATGTTTGCCATCCCGATGATCGGTGCGGTGATCCACACCATCAACGTGCGCCTGTCTCCGGAACAGATCCTCTACACCATGAACCACGCCGAGGA
>DQGF01000464.1:7895-8147 GCA_003525045.1 Pseudomonas sp.
TACACCATGAACCACGCCGAGGACCGCTTCGTGCTGGTCAACAGCGAGTTCGTCGGACTGTACAACGCGATTGCCGGGCACCTGACCACGGTAGAGAAAACCCTGTTGCTGACCGACCTGCCGGAAAAAACCGCCGACTTGCCGAACCTCATCGGCGAGTACGAGCAGTTGCTGGCAGCCGCGAGTACGCAGTACGACTTCCAGGACTTCGACGAAAACTCGGTCGCGACCACGTTCTACACCACCGGCACC
>DQGF01000464.1:8449-8592 GCA_003525045.1 Pseudomonas sp.
ACCACCGGCAATCCGAAAGGCGTGTACTTCACCCATCGGCAACTGGTGCTGCATACCATGGGCGTGTCGACGATCATGGGGGCCATCGACAGCGTCCGGCTGCTGGGCACCAACGACGTGTACATGCCGATCACCCCGATGTT
>DQGF01000464.1:8887-9465 GCA_003525045.1 Pseudomonas sp.
TACATGCCGATCACCCCGATGTTCCATGTACACGCCTGGGGCTTGCCGTATGTGGCGACCATGCTCGGGCTCAAGCAGGTCTATCCCGGGCGCTACGACCCGGAATACCTGGTGGAGCTGTGGCGCAAGGAGAAGGTCACCTTTTCCCACTGCGTGCCGACCATCCTGCAAATGATCCTCAATTCCAAGGCGGCACAAGGCACGGATTTCGGCGGTTGGAAAATCGTTATCGGCGGCAGTGCACTGAACCGCGCGCTGTACGAAGCGGCCAAGGCCAAGGGCATTCAGTTGACCGCCGCCTACGGCATGTCGGAAACCGGGCCGCTGGTGTCGTGCGCGCACCTCAACGATGAGCTGATGGCCGGCACCGAAGACGAACGCACCACGTATCGGATCAAGGCCGGCGTGCCGGGGCCGTTGGTGGAGGCGGCGATCGTCGACACCGACGGCAACTTCCTGCCAGCCGATGGCGAGACCCAGGGTGAACTGGTGCTGCGTGCGCCGTGGCTCACCGAAGGTTATTTCAACGAGCCGCAGAAGGGTGCCGAGCTCTGGGCCGGGGGCTGGCTGCACACCGG
>DQGF01000266.1 GCA_003525045.1 Pseudomonas sp.
ACCAGCACCGGTACCGTCGACCATTCGCGAAACTCGCGCAGCACTTGCTGACCGTCCATGTCCGGCAAACCGAGGTCGAGCACCAGCAGGTCCGGTTTGTTCAGCGCGGCCTGCGCCAGGCCTTCGGTGCCGGTGCCGGCCTCCAGCACTTTGTAGCCTTGGGAAGCGAGGCTGATGCGCAGGAATTTGCGGATCTGCGGTTCATCGTCGATGACCAAAATGGTCGCGGTCTGGCTCATGGTTATCGATCGCGGCAAGGTGAGAGGCAAAGGGTATCAGGCTTCACTTTCAGCGCTCAATTTCAACGTCTGGCTGTTCCTGCAAGGGCAAATGCAGTGTGATGCAGGTGCCGCGTCCTTCGATGCCGTCCGCAACGCTGATCCGCCCGCCATGGGCACCGACCATGCCCTGACAAATTGCCAGCCCCAGCCCCGTGCCCTGCCCGCCACGATCGCCGCGCGCAACGGTGTAGAACATGTCGAAAATCTTCGCCCGCTCGGCTTCCGGAATCCCTGGTCCTTCATCGCTCACCGAAAAAAACAGCTCGTTGTCGTCGGCCCCTGCGCGTAATTGCAGGCGCCCGTGAACCGGTGAAAACCGCGCAGCATTTTCCAGAACGTTGACCAGCGCCTGCTCGATCAGCGCGGCGTGGACAAACAGCAGCGGCAACTGCGCGGGCACCTCGGTGCCGACCTGCAACGGCGCCAGCACCGCGCGCAGGCGGTTGAGCGCACTGCCGACGATGTCGGCCGGCGATACCCAATCCCGCGCCAGCTTCAGGGCGCCATGACCGAGACGGGTCATGTCCAGCAGGTTTTGAATGTAGCGATCGAGGCGTTCGGCTTCATCACGAGTGCCTTCCAGTAGCTCTCGACGATCCTCCAGCGGAATGGCTTCACCGAGGGCCAACAGGCTGTCGATACTGCCGCGCATGGAGGTCAACGGCGTGCGCAAATCATGGGACACCGAGGCCAGCAGGGCACTGCGCAGTTGTTCGGTTTCGCCGTGCAGTCGCGCCGCTTCCAGGTCTTCGGCCAATTGCGCACGGGCCAGCGCCTGGGCCAGCGGCTGGCTCAACGCGGTCAACAAACGCCGACGTTGGCCGCTCAAGGACTGACCTTCCCTGGCACACACACCCAGCAGCGCCAGCGGTCCGTCCTCCACCGAAAGCGGCCACCACCACCAACGGCCGAACGGTAAGGTGCCGGTGCCTGCGCCCGCCGGCTGATCGTGTTGCCAGGCCCAATCGGCAGCGGCGCGTTCGGCTTCGGTAAACTCCAGCGGACCACCGGTTTCGACTTTCCAGTCACTCTGCCCGTTGCGATTGAGCAGGCACACTTTCAGCTCGTTCCAGCCGTTGAGGTGCTGCGCCGCCGCGCTGACCACAGCCTGGCGGTCGGTGGCGGCGGTGAGTTTGCGCGACAGGTCGAGCAGTTCCGTGGTCTCTTCCTGGGTGTCGCGCAACGCCTGCAATTGCCGACGCTGCCGGGCGGCAAGGTTGCCGGTGAGGGCCGCCATCAACAGGAAGAACAGCAAGGTCAGCACGTCTTCTTCGCGCTGGATGCTGAGCGAAAAATTCGGCGGAATGAACAGAAAGTCATAAGTCAGAAACGACAGCGCCGCACAGGCCAGCGCCGGGCCGAGGCTGCTACGCACCGCCACCAGCAACACGGCCGCCAGGAACACCAGCGAAATGTTCGGCAGCGGCAAAACACTCGCCACCGCCCAGGCCAGCGCACTGGCCAACACCGTTGCCACAGCCGCCAGAGCATAGTCAAACCAGACCAGCGACTGCACCGAGCGTTGGCGCGGCTGATGTGGTTCGTGATCGCGGTCGAGGACATTGATTTCCAGGCCGCGGGCATCGCGCAGCAAGCGTGACGCCAGGCCACCGCCGAACAAGCGTCGACGCAAACGCTGTCGGGACTGGCCCACCAGCACCAGGCTGGCGCGACGTTCGGCGGCGTGCTGGATCAGGGTTTTGGCGACTTCCCCGGCCCGCAGCAACACCACTTCGCCGCCGAGGCGTTCGGCCAGTTGCTGGGCGCTTTGCAGGCGCAGGCGCGATTGCTCGTCGCGCACCCTGCCGTTGTCCACATGCACCAGGCTCCACGGCAGATGCCGACGCTGGGCGACGCGGCTGGCGTGACGCACCAGGCGTTCGGCCTGGGCGTCGCCATCGACACCGACCAGCAGACGACCGCGCACAGCCGGTGCTGCCTGGCCCAGCTGGCGATAGCCTTGGGCCAGATCGTTATCGACCTGGGCGGCAGCGGTCTGCATCGCCAGTTCGCGCAAGGCAGTGAGGTTGGTCTGGGTAAAGAACGCATCGATAGCCGCCCTCGCCTGCTCCGGCACATAGACCTTGCCATCGCGCAGACGCTCGAGCAGCTCACGCGGCGGCAGGTCGACCAGCAGCAATTCGTAGGCCTCTTGCAGCACCCAGTCCGGCAGGGTTTCGCGGACCTGCACGCCCGTAATGCCGCGTACTTTGTCGTTAAGACTTTCCAGGTGCTGGACGTTGACCGTGGTGAACACGTCGATGCCGGCGGCGAGCAGTTCCTGGATGTCTTGCCAGCGCTTGGCGTGGCGACTGCCGGGGGCGTTGCTGTGGGCCAGTTCGTCCACCAGCACCAGTTTCGGTTTGGCCGCGAGCAAGCCGTCGAGGTCCATTTCTTCGAGCATCACCCCGCGGTATTCCGAGCGTACCAGCGACTGCTGCGGCAAGCTGCCGAGCAGTGCTTCGGTTTCGGCGCGGCCGTGGGTTTCGACCACCCCGGCGATGACTTTGACGCCCTGACGCAGTTGGCTGTGGGCCGCTTGCAACATGGCGTAGGTCTTGCCCACACCGGGTGCGGCGCCGAGGAATACCTTGAGCCGGCCACGGCCATCCCGGGGCAGGTCTGCTAACAGCGCGTCGGCGCGGCCGGAGTTGCTCATGCTTGGGGATCTCTTTATTCAGGTAGTGATGTGGTGTCTGTCAGGCCGCCTTCGCGAGCAAGC
>DQGF01000362.1:0-2938 GCA_003525045.1 Pseudomonas sp.
TTCGGCGTCATCATGCTGGCGCTCGTGCCCGATTCGCACACGACCCAGCTCGTGCCGAAGATCATGCCGCTCAAGGAAGTGCTCCAGCACTACATCGAGCACCGGCACCAGGTCGTAGTTCGCCGCACCCAGTTCGAGCTCGACAAGGCGCTCGAGCGCGAGCACATCCTCGAGGGCTTGAAGATCGCCGTCGACAACATCGACGCGGTCATCAAGCTGATTCGTGCCGCCGAGGACACACCGACGGCGAGCGCGCAGCTGCAGAAGCGGTTCAAGCTGAGCGAGCGGCAGGCGGAAGCGATCCTCAACATGCGCCTCGCCAAGCTCACCGGACTGGAGATCGAGAAGCTCGAGGCCGAGCTAAAGGAAGTTCTCGCTTTCATCAAGGAAATGAAGGACATCCTCGCCTCCAAGCCACGCCGGCTCAAGATCATTCGCGACGAGCTGCAGCAGGTCGCGGCCAGGTACGGAGACGAGCGCAGGTCCGAGATCACGAGCGACGAGGGCGAGTTCACGATCGAGGATCTGATCGCCGAGGAGGACATGGTCATCGCGATCACGCGCTCGGGCTACATCAAGCGCCTCCCGGTCACCGCCTACCGCGAGCAGCGCCGCGGCGGCATCGGCGTCATGGGGATGGACCTGAAGGACGAGGACTACATCGAGCACCTCTTCGTCGCCTCGACGCACGCCTACATCATGATCTTCACCGACCGCGGCCGCGCCTACTGGCTGAAGGTCCACGAGATCCCCGACGTCGGTCCAGACGGCCGCGGCAAGGCGATCGCCAACCTCGAGGTCGAGTCGCTGCGGCATCTCAAGCCGACGTTCCACGGCGACACGATCTACGCCGAGACGAAGGTGCTCGAGAAGCGCGAGTCGCAGAGCAAGCCCGACCGCGGCATCGTCACGGTCGAGACCGACATGACCGACATCGGCACCGGCAGCTACACCATCATCGGCCAGACGGCGGCGGAAATGATGGGCGTGTCGCTCGACAAGGTGGTCGTGCGCCTGGGGGATTCGAGCTTCCCGGTATCGGCAGGCTCGGGTGGGCAATTCGGCGCCAACTGTTCGACGGCCGGCGTGTATGCGGCGTGCGTCAAACTGCGCGAAGCGGTTGCGCACCGCCTCGGCGTGAGCGCGAAGGATGCGGTTTTCGCCGACGGTGAAGTGCGCTCCGCTGGCAAAAGCATTCCGTTGCGCAACGCCGCGCACGCCGGAGAAATCGTCGCCGAGGATTCGATCGAGTTCGCAAAGCTGAGCAAGCAGTTCCAGCAGTCGACGTTCGGCGCGCACTTTGTCGAAGTTGCGGTCGACAGCGCCACAGGCGAAACCCGCGTTCGCCGGATGCTTGCCGTCTGCGCGGCCGGGCGCATCCTCAACCCGACCTCGGCGCGCAGCCAGGTGATCGGCGCGATGACCATGGGCGTCGGTGCGGCGTTGATGGAGGAACTGGCGGTGGACAAGCGCCGGGGCTTTTTCGTCAATCACGACCTGGCCGGCTACGAAGTTCCGGTGCATGCCGACATCCCGCATCAGGAAGTGATCTTCCTCGATGAAACCGACGCGGTGTCATCGCCGATGAAAGCCAAAGGCGTTGGCGAACTGGGGTTATGCGGGGTCAGTGCGGCGATTGCGAATGCGGTCTACAACGCAACGGGCATCCGTGTTCGGGAATACCCGATCACCCTGGACAAAATGCTGGACAAGTTGCCGCCAATGATTTGATACCCACAACCTTGTAGGAACCACGATCCTTGCGGGAACTACGATCCCTGTAGGAGCGAGGCTTGCCCGCGAAGAACGATGACGCGGTTTGCATGAAAAACCGCGGTGCCTTATTCGCGGGCAAGTCGGGTCACCGCATCGCTCGCTCCTACAGGGTTCAGTCATTAATTCCGAGCTCAATGCCGACTTTTCTCACGCGGGGTCATTGAATTTCCCGCACTTCAGCATCACCTCTCCTACAGGCAAGCCCTCGAACGCAAACAGGACGACCTGATGCCGGCGGTTGCTGTCCCCGACGTCTCTTGCATTGGAGAACTTCATGATCGACCTGTATTACTGGACCACCCCCAACGGCCACAAGATTTCGATATTCCTGGAAGAAGCCGGCCTGCCGTACAACGTTTACCCGATCAACATCAGCCAGAACGAGCAGTTCCAGCCTCACTTTCTGAACATCTCCCCGAACAACAGAATCCCGGCCATCGTCGATCATGAGCCAGCCGATGGTGGTGAGCCTCTATCGCTGTTCGAGTCCGGGGCGATTTTGCTGTACCTCGCGGAGAAAACCGGCAAGTTCTTGCCCAAAGATCTGCGCGGTCGTCAGCAAGCGCTGCAATGGTTGTTCTGGCAGATGGGCGGTCTGGGTCCGATGGCTGGCCAGAATCATCACTTCAGCCAATTTGCCCCGGAGAAAATCCCCTACGCGATCAAGCGCTATATCGACGAAACCGCGCGGCTCTACGGGGTACTCGACAAGCAACTGGCGAACAATGAGTTCGTCGCGGGTAGCGAATACAGCATTGCCGACATGGCAATCTACCCGTGGATCGTTTCCCACAAATGGCAGAGCCAGAACCTGGAAGACTTCCCCAACGTGCTGCGCTGGTTCAACCACATCCAGAACCGCGCGGCGACGGTGAAGGCGTATGCGCTGGTGGCCAAGATCAATCCACCTAAGTCCTGAGATCAACACCAACACTGTGGCGAGGGAGCTTGCTCCCGCTCGGCTGCGAAGCAGTCGCAATCAGGCACCGCGATCCGTCAGATAAATCGTGGTGCCTGGTTTGGGAGCGCTACGCGCTCCAGCGGGAGCAAGCTCCCTCGCCACAGGTCCCCCCCCCGAAATTTGTGGCTTATCAGACAAATCCTGAAATAACCCCGCCAACGCTTGCGCGCCCACCTCCTGCTCACTAACGTAGCGCCTTTA
>DQGF01000362.1:3267-4415 GCA_003525045.1 Pseudomonas sp.
CCCCCGCAGGAGCTTTGCCATGGCCTCGCCAGCCCTCACACATTTTCTTCCCCGGTTCGGCGTTGCCGCAGCAGTGGCCGGTGTCTTGAGCCTGACTGGTTGTCAGACCCGGAACACCCAGGACACCCTCCCGCCAGCCTCCGGTGTACAGCCGCTCAAAGGCCTGGCGCAGAACGTTTCGGTGCGGCGCAATGCCATGGGCATGCCGTTGATCGAAAGCAACAGCTTCCACGACGCGCTGTTCGCCCTCGGCTACGTGCACGCCACAGACCGCATTACCCAAATGGTGACCTTGCGCCTGCTGGCCCAGGGCCGTCTGTCGGAGATGTCCGGTTCGGACCTGCTGGACGCCGACCGCTACATGCGCGCAGTCAATCTGAAGAAAAGCGCCGGCGAGCTATACAAAGCGTCGTCGCCGCGGCTCAAGCGCTTTTTCGAAGTCTATGCTCGCGGCGTCAACGCCTACCTGTTCCGCTATCGCGACAAGCTGCCGACGGACCTCGCCGCTACCGGTTACAAACCTGAATACTGGAAACCGGAAGACTCGGCGCTGATTTTCTGCCTGCTGAATTTCAGCCAATCGGCCAACCTGCCGGAAGAAATTTACTCGCTGATGCTGGCGCAGACAGTCACCACCGACAAACTGCCGTGGCTGACACCCTCCGCTCCTGATGAAAAGCTGCCGCTGGCCGAAGCCGAAAAACTTCAGGGCATCAAGCTCAACGGGCAGATTCCAGGCCTGGCTGAAATCAACAAAGCCACCGGCCAACTGTCCGATCTGAACCTGCTGGGCGCCACTTCATCGAACAATTGGGCGATCGCCCCGCAACGCAGCCGTAGCGGTAAAAGCCTGCTGGCCAGCGACAGCCATGGGTCGCTGGGCGTGCCGTCCTTGTTCAATTACGTACAGATTCGCGCGCCGAAGTACCAGGCTTCCGGTGTGACCATTGCCGGCTTGCCGATGGTGCTGGGTGGTTTCAACGGCAAGGTGGCCTGGAGCATGACTTCGGTCATGGGCGATAACCAGGACCTGTTCCTGGAAAAAATCAAGCGCCAGGGCACCGGTCTGTCCTACGAGGTCGGTGGGAAATGGCAACCGGCGATCGTGCGCAACGAAACTTATTTCGTCAAAGGCCAGCGGCCGATTC
>DQGF01000379.1:0-2873 GCA_003525045.1 Pseudomonas sp.
CAAGCCTGGCTCCTACAAAAAAAAGCGGTCTGCATCAGGCGGTCTTGCTCAACAACGCCATGAAACGGTCGATATCGTTTTCAGTGTTGAGAAGCCCAGGGGCGATGCGGATCACCGGGCCGACGTCGCGGTCCACCGAGTCGCAGACCACGCGGTTTTGCATCAGCTGGGCGGCGACTTTTTCGCAGTCCCGATCCTTGATCCGGAAGAAGGTAAAACCGGCCGACAGTTGCGGACTTTTTGGCGTCACCAGTTCGATCTGCGGATACTCCAGCAGACGATTTTTCGCGTAGGTGTTGAGCGCATGGATGCGTGCCTGGACCTCGGCCTTGCCCAGGTCCAGGTGCAGCTTGAAGGCTTCGTCCAGAGCCCAGCGATGCTCAAAGCTGTGATAGCCGCCCGGGGTCATGATGGTCGAGAAGGTGGTGGCTTCGGAGAAGGTCGGGATAGTCGGGGTCACGTCCTTGAGCTCGGCCGAACGGGCGCAGATGATCCCGGTGCCGCGCGGGCCGAACATCCATTTGTGGGTGCCGGCAATGAAGAAATCGCAATGCATATCAGGGAAGTCGAGGTCCTCGACGCCGAAGCCGTGCACGCCGTCGACCACATACAGGATGCGGTCCTTTTCCTCGCGGTTGCGGTTCTGTTCGTCCACCAGTTTGCCGATCGCGCCGATCGGCAGTTTCACGCCACTGCCCGATTGCACCCAGGTCATGCCCAGCACACGGGTTTCGGGGCGGATGCCTTTGGCAATCGAGCCGAGCACTTCGTCCACCGAAATGCTGTGACTGTGCTCGAACAGCTTGAGTTTGCGCACCTTGACCCCGTCCTTCTGCTGGCGGTAAGCCAGGGCGTAATTTGTGGCGTAGTGTTCGTGTTCGCTGGTGAGGATTTCCTGGTCCGGGCGCACATGAAGGCCACCATAGATCAGCGACAGGCCTTCGGTGGTGCTGCCGGTTAGGGCGATCTGTTGCGGTGCGGCCTTGAGATAACGACCGGCCCAGACCCGCACTTCGTGTTCACGCTTTTCGGTTTCCCCCAGGTCCCAGTCCATGGCCAGACCGGGATTGCGGTCGAGGTTGGCGCGGTGCAGGTCGATTGCCTCGCGCACGGGCCTTGGGTGGGAGGTCACCAGAAAATTGGCGAAGTGCAGGTAGTCCGGATCCTGATTGAACAGCTGGCGCAATTGCGCCCATTTATCCTTGGCCAGCGGTGCCGGGCTGGCGGCCAGCGCCGGCAGGTTCACGGCGGCGCCCAGGGGCAGGACCGCCGCGAGAATGCCGGCCTGTTTGAGGAATGAACGACGGTTGGTCATGAGTTCGGTTCGCCTGGCAGAGTCGGGATCAGTTGTTGGCCACGGGTCTGGAAGATTTCTGCACCTGGTCCCAGACCCGCAGGAAATTGCCGCCCCAGAGCTTGGCGATATCGGCTTCGCTGTAGCCGCGGCTGAGCAGCTCGGCCGTCACGTTGCGCCCCTCGCTGACGTCCTTCCAGCCATCGAGGCCGCCGCCATCGTTGAAGTCGGAACTGATGCCAACGTGGTCGATGCCGATTTTCTTCACCGCATAGTCAATGGCGTCGCCGTAGTCCTTGAGGGTGGCCTTTGGTTCTTCGTCGACAATCGCGTAGAGCTGGCTGGCGTACTCGCCGAAGCGTTGCGCGGACCAGACGGTGATCAGCGGATCACCGGGCATCAGCGCCATCTCCAGCCCTTGCAGCGGTTGCAGGTCGAAGCGGGCGCGCAGGGCGTTGAGTTTGTCCTGGGTAGTCTGGCTCAGCGGACGAATGTAGGTCGGGAAGCCGACGATCTGCACCACGCCGCCGCTGTTCTTGATCAGCTGCATTTCCGGGTCGCTGAGGTTGCGCGGGATGTCCACCAGCGCCCGTGGCGCTGAGTGGGAGGCGACCATCGGCGTGCGGCTCAATTGGGCGACTTGCTCCAGGGCCTTGGTCGACATCTGCGATACATCGATGATCACGCCGAGGTCGTTGAGGCGCTGCACGGCTTGTTTGCCGATCTCCGACAGCCCGCCGAGGGCGTCCCGGGAATCGTTGAAAAACGGCAGTGGCCGCGACGAGTCGGCCCAGGCGTTGTTGCCCACGTAACTGAAACCGAACATGCGCATGCCACGGGCGGCCCACGTGTCCAGGGCGTTGAGGTCGTTGCCGAGGGGGTAGGCGTTGAGCATGCTCAGGAAGATCGCGAACTTGCCTTCGCCGTGCAGACGGCGGAAATCGTCGGGGGTGTAGGCGATGGCGACCTGGTTGGGGAAGTCGCGCACCATCGTGCTGATGATCTTGTAGCGGGTTTCCTGTTCGAAGCGTGCTTCATCGACGAATCCTGCAGTAGGGCGGTGCGGTGCATTGTCTCCGTTCCAGATTTCCGGCCAGCCAAAGATCGTCAGGGCCGCGCCGGACAGGCGCCCGCGCCCGGTCTTGACCAGGTCGAATTGGCCGCTGCCGTCCTTGTCGGCTTCATTGCCGGCGGTGCCGAAATCCATGGGCACGGTGATGTGGCTGTCGAACGAGAGCATGCGTTCCTGCAGTTCATCGGCCTGTTTCATCACCTTGGCCGGGTAACCGGGGTTGTCCTTGAACCAGTAATCCCAGGCCGTATAGCCTGCACCGGCGCAGATCGCCAGGGCCAGCGGCAGGCCGATGTAGAACGCCTTTTTCGAACGTGGTTTTGTCATTGCCGTCTCAGTCAGGTTCGCCGCCCCGGTGCGTGCGTGGGGCCTTTGCTATCTGGGATGAACGAGTGGCTGAGTGAGAAATTTAGTGGGCTGATGGCCTCTTCGCGGGCAAGCCTCGCTCCTACGGGTGTGGCTGCCGCATGATTCGGGTCCGACACAAGACCTGTAGGAGCGAGGCTT
>DQGF01000379.1:3199-4983 GCA_003525045.1 Pseudomonas sp.
GCTTGCCCGCGAAGCTCTTAAATTTTCGGCAGGAGCAAACGTTCTAGCTTGGATAAAGCCTGCTTCATGGCTGACACAGGTAGGGCAATGACGATTTCTCGACGATGGTTCATGGCAGGCCTGGCGCTGACCGGCGCCGCCGTGCCTGCGGCTTTTTATGGGCATCGCCAATGGACGAAACCGGATCCGACGATCACCCCCGGCGAAGCTTCGTTCGATGTCGCCGATGTCGCTGGCCAGCATGTGGCGAACACCTTGCGCGGCGTCTGGCAGATTCGTTTCGAAGGCTATGACGCCGGCATCGAAGGCCTGCCACGGGACGGGCTGGAAGTGTTCCTCGACGTCGGTCATAAAGGACGCGGCTTGATCGGCTTCCTCGATACTGCCGAGCGTTTGCGCTCGAGCGAAGAACCCCGCTACCGGGTGCTCGGCGATCTGGCCGAGGCCAAGCCAGCCGAATTGAGTTGGCGGCTGGTCAGCGCCAATGCGGCCAACAACACCCCGGATTACGAATTCAGCATGGCACTGGACGAAGTCTGGGCCGGTTTCGGCAACGCCGGCAGCGGCACCCTCAGTGGTCGGGTGTTGAATCTGGATCGTCCGCTGATGCTGACCGCCCAGGACAACCGCTTCATCGCCGTCAAACATGTATTCCCCGAAGCCCGCGAGCGCACCGGTCTCAACCCGGCGCTCCTGGCCTGGCTGGTGTCCCCGGAGCATCGGCTGTTTCACCAGCTCTGGCATGCCTCGCGAGACAAATGGCACACCCTGTCCGAAGACAAGCGCAGCGCGCTGCGTGGTATCGGCTGGCAGCCGGGGCCGCGCGACAAGGAGCGTGATGCCCGTGGCGTGCGCAAGGATCGCAACGGCTCGGGTGTGGATTTTTTCTTCATGCACCGGCACATGCTGGGGACGGCGCGCTCCCTGCAGGACCTGCCATCCTGGCCGCATTTCCCCTTGCCACAGCCGGAACTGGCGCGCGATCGCATCGGCTTCGCCAACTATTGCGACAACCACGACGGCACTGCGCTGCCACCGACCTGGCTGGCGGACGACGATGCCGAGTACTCGCAATGGGTCGCCGACATCAAGACCGCCGAGACTTACCACAGCAATTTCCAGGTCTGGGAGTCGCGCTACCGCGATCCGCGGTATCTGGCGAAACTGACCCTGGGTCAGTTCGGTTCAGAGGTGGAGCTGGGGCTGCATGACTGGCTGCACATGCGCTGGGCTTCGGTGCCGCGGGATCCGTCCAACGGCCAGCCGGTGCCCTTCGCCCGGGATCCGTCGGACTTTTCAGCGCGCTGGTTTGCCCCGGAAAACGACTTCCTTGGCGACCCGTTTTCTTCCCACGTGAGCCCGGTGTTCTGGCACTTCCACGGCTGGATCGATGATCGTCTGGAAGACTGGTTCCGCGCCCATGAGCGTTTTCATCCGGGGGCGGTCAGTCGGCTTGAGATCAATGGCGTGGCGTGGTTTGCGCCGGGTCGCTGGGTTGAAATCGATGACCCGTGGCTGGGCCCGAGCACCCATGGCTGCAGCACCACGCCGGGGTTGCAGACGGGCAAGTCAGTGGAAATGGACCCGGAAACCATGAAGCTGGCGTTGCGGATTACCTTTGGCGAGGACGAGAAGAAGCTGGCGGATCTGTTGCGCAAGGTGCCGCAGCGGCCTTGGTATGCGCGGCATTTGAAGGCTAAACCGATTATCAGTTAAACCGGAATACCGCGTTATCGTTCTTCGCGGGCAAGCCTCGCTCCTACAGGTTTTAGGTGTGCCGCATG
>DQGF01000364.1:0-269 GCA_003525045.1 Pseudomonas sp.
GGTCGTGCGTACTGGGGCGCTTACGGGGTTTCCAAGTTCGCCACCGAAGGCTTGATGCAAACCCTGGCCGATGAAGTCGACACCGTGGCACCGGTGCGCTCCAACAGCATCAACCCTGGCGCCACCCGCACCAGCATGCGCGCCCAGGCCTACCCGGGGGAAAACCCGCTGAATAACCCGACGCCGGAGGAGATCATGCCGGTCTATCTCTACCTGATGGGACCGGACAGCGCCGGCATCAACGGCCAGGCTTTCAACGCCCAGTAACA
>DQGF01000364.1:575-3802 GCA_003525045.1 Pseudomonas sp.
CAACGCCCAGTAACGCCGTGCGTCGCTTTTGTGCCGCGACAGCGTCCTGTCGCGGTACTCAAAATGCCTTGTAACTCCCCCCATCCCCCATCGAGCAACCGGCATAATTTGTCTACGACTGCTCACGAAATCTCAAGCCTTTGATTTATAAAGTTTTTTATCTAAAGGAACGGAATGACATGAGTTTCGCTCTAAATCTGCTCAGACACGCAGTGTGAAAGCAGATGGGGCGCCGATAGTTACTCATCTTCGGCAAAGCGGATTAGACTCGTAGGAGATGTCCTACGGGACTGATGGACCAGTATGACGCGCAGCCCAAAGCCGCTCTCACCCAGCCTGTAAGACAGTCTTACTGCTCAGGGGCGCACGCCATATGAAATCACCTTCCCAGACCAACGCAATTGACTTTGATCGCGCCAAATTGCAGCGCCTGGGCTTTAGTCAACAGCCCCCCCTTCCGGAGAGGCCGGTCAGCCTGGCGCAAATGCGCCAGCAACTGAGCCTTCTACTGCAAACCAGTCTTGAGCCACAACGCATTCTCGGGCTGTTTTTCCGCGAGATTCAACGGCTTGTCCCACTGGACGCTTTGACTTACGAGCACAAGGCCAGCGACTTGCGCCTGACGTTCGGCCAGCGTGCTCCTCATTCGATCAGCTACAGCCTCAGCCATGAGGGCGAGCACCTGGGGGAAGTGGTGTTTCGTCGTCATCAGCGATTCAGCGAACTGGAGCAGGGCAACCTCGAGTCGATACTGTCCGCATTGCTGTACCCGATGCGCAATACCCTGCTCTACCGTGCTGCCACCCAAAGCGCGTTGCGCGACCCACTCACGGACACCGGCAACCGCATCGCCATGGATCAGACGCTGCAACGGGAAATCGACATGTCGCGCCGGCACCTGCAACCCTTGTCGTTGTTGATGCTGGACATCGATCATTTCAAACACGTCAACGACAACCATGGGCACAGCGCTGGCGATGACGTGCTGAAGGCGGTTGCCGCCTCGATCAAGAATCAGTTGCGCAACGTGGACATGGTGTTCCGCTTTGGTGGCGAAGAGTTCCTGATTCTGCTTTCCAACACCGGCCGGGAGTCGGCAGCCATGGTCGGCGAGCGACTGCGATTTGCCGCGCAGGAGCAGGAGTATGCCGCGGATGGCAAGTCGATCGAGCTGACGGTCAGCCTCGGCTGTTCAACCCTGTTGCCCGGCGAGTCTGCCGAAAGCCTGCTGCGCCGGGCCGATAGCGCCCTGTATGTGGCCAAGCGTGCAGGTCGCAACCGGTTGGCGATGGCGGGTTAAAGGCCGCCAGAGCGGCCCGTCCTGAGTAGCGTTATCGAACAGCGCCGCGCAACTCGCCCACCAACCCCTGCAGTTTGGCCGGTGCCGCGACCTCTACCGTCACCGCGGGGCCCGCCACCAATGTCACTCGCGACCACAACCGACGAAATACACCTTTATCCGGATCGCGACTGAAGAAACTGCCCCACAACCCCCGCAATGCCAACGGGATCACCGGCACCGGTGTCTCTTCAAGAATCCGTGTCAGCCCACCCTTGAATTCATTGATCTCGCCATCGGCGGTCAGTTTGCCTTCAGGGAAGATGCACACCAGTTCACCGTCCTTCAGATACCGGGCAATGCGCGTGAAGGCTTTTTCGTAAATCTGGATATCTTCCTGACGCCCCGCGATCGGAATCGTCCCGGCCGTGCGAAAGATGAAGTTCAGCACCGGCAGGTTGTAGATCTTGTAGTACATCACAAAGCGAATCGGGCGACGCACCGCACCACCAATCAGCAACGCATCGACGAAAGACACGTGATTGCAGACCAGCAACGCCGCGCCCTCATCGGGGATCAGTTGCAGATTGCGATGTTCTACGCGGTACATGGAATGGCTGAGCAACCAGATCATGAAACGCATGCTGAACTCGGGGACAATCTTGAAGATGTAGGCGTTGACGCCGATGTTCAGCAGCGACACCACCAGGAACAGCTGCGGGATCGACAGCTTGACCATGCTTAGCAATACGATCGAAACAATCGCCGAGACCACCATGAACAGCGCATTGAGAATGTTGTTGGCCGCAATCACCCGCGCCCGCTCGTTCTCGGGGGTGCGCGACTGGATCAGCGCGTACAGCGGCACTATATAGAAGCCACCGAAGATCCCCAGACCGAGAATATCGATCAACACCAGCCAGGTATGGCCAAAGCCGAGGATCTCGACCCAGCCATGGCCGTCGACACTCTCCGGAACGCCGCCGGAATGCCACCACAACAGCAACCCAAACACCGTCAGGCCGAACGAGCCGAACGGCACCAGGCCGATTTCGACTTTGCGCCCGGACAGTTTCTCGCACAGCATCGAGCCGAGTGCGATACCTACGGAGAACACCGTGAGAATCAGCGTCACCACTGTTTCGTCGCCGTGCATCCACTCCTTGGCGTAAGCCGGGATCTGCGTCAGATAAATCGCCCCGACAAACCAGAACCAGGAGTTGCCGACAATCGAGCGCGACACCGCCGGAGTCTGGCCCAGACCCAGCTTCAGGGTGGCCCAGGATTGGCTGAAGATGTTCCAGTTCAAGCGCATTTCCGGCGAGGCGGCGGCAGCGCGTGGAATGCTGCGGCTGGCCAGGTAACCGAGTACCGCGACGCCAATGATCGCGGTGGAGACGACGGGCGCGTAATGACTGGACGACATCATGATCCCGGCGCCAATGGTGCCGGCGAGGATTGCCAGGAAGGTACCCATCTCCACCAGGCCGTTACCGCCCACCAGTTCTTCTTCGTGCAACGCCTGGGGCAGGATCGAGTACTTCACTGGCCCGAACAATGCCGAGTGAGTGCCCATGGCGAACAGCGCCACCAGCATCAACGACAAGTGATCGAACATGAAACCGACCGCACCGATCGCCATGATGGCGATTTCCCCGAGCTTGATCAGACGGATCAGCGCGTCCTTGGCAAATTTTTCGCCGAACTGCCCGGCCAGTGCCGAGAACAGAAAGAACGGCAGGATGAACAGCAGCGCGCACAGGTTGACCCAGATCGAGCGGTCACCGTCGATCGTCAGCTTGTACAGAATGGCGAGGATCAACGACTGTTTGAAGATGTTGTCGTTGAACGCACCTAGCGACTGTGTGATGAAAAACGGCAGGAAGCGCCGGGTGCGCAGCAAGGTGAACTGTGAGGGGTGACTCATCTTCCGTGTGTCCCTGATCTT
>DQGF01000364.1:4133-5589 GCA_003525045.1 Pseudomonas sp.
TGGGTAGAGAGTGGCGCGGATACGTTGATTGGAGTGTCGAACGTCGATCCAGGCCACACATTACCTATCTTCACCGGTTATTTCTTCAATCCTGCTATACAAGGCGAGACAAACAACTCGCCCCGCCATGCGCCCTGCAATGTCCGCTTGGCGACGATCAGCCACATCACCGCCAGCAACGCCACCAGCACACAGCCGAAGATATTGAAAAACGTCAGGCTCAAGACGCTGGCCAGTTTCAACGTCGTCAGCGCATAGACGCCCAAGGGGAATGTGAAGCCCCACCAGCCGAGGTTGAACGGAATCCCGGCGCGCAGGTATCGCACGGTGATCAGCAGCGCAATCAGCATCCACCACAAGCCAAAACCCCACAATGTGATCCCGGCCACCAGCCCCAGCCCGGCGGCGATTTCACCGACCCCAGGCAAACCGTTGGCGGTGAAGATCGCCGGCGCGTCGGCGCCCAGCAGCAACATGCCCAGTGCGCCGGTGCCGATCGGACCGAGCGCCAGCCAGCTCGAGGCGGCCATGTTTTCGTGGGGCAGCTTATGCAGCGCCATGCGCAGCAACAGGATGGTCAGAATGCTGAACGCCACCGGCAGGGAAAAGGCCCAAAGTACGTAGCTGGCGACCAGCACCACCAGTTGCGAATGGACATCGGCCAGGTGCGGCGCCAGCAGACCACCACTGGCGGCAGCCACCTCGGCGGCCACCACCGGCAACAGCCACACCGCCGTCATCTGATCGATGCTGTGTTCCTGCCGGGTAAACATCAGGTAGGGAATCAGTACCCCACAGGCCAGGGACATCGCCACATCCAGCCACCACAGCATTTCGGCGACATGAATCACGCCTTCGCCCCAGCGCGGCAGACCAAATACCAGAAAACCATTGATGATGGTGGCCAGGCCCATGGGGATGGTGCCGAAGAACATCGAGACGGTCGAATGACCGAAAATCCGCCGCGCCTCATCGAAAAACAGCACCCACCGCGCGGTGTAGATCGCCGTGAATATAACGAACAGAAAGATGTTAAACAGCCAAAGTGCTTCGGCGATCACGCGTACACCGGAACTCGCCACAGGCAATTGCGCCAGTGCCAACGCCAGCACGCCGGTGCCCATGGTGGCGGCGAACCAGTTCGGAGTGAACTGGCGAATGACTTCGCGTGGATGCTGTAAATGGTTGAAAGGTTTGAAACCGGCTGTAGTGTTGTTGGGGCATATCATGGCGAACTCCTATCCTCTGTGGAGGTGGAATTCATGGTAGAACCGAATCGAATATCTATATAACGGGTAATATCTCTAACTGTTATCTATTTTACGAATATGCATCAGATGCAGTGAAGCCGCCTTCGCGGGCAAGCCTCGCTCCTACAGGGATCGTGTGAAATCACCAATGGGTGACCGACACAAAACCTGTAGGAGCGAGGCTTGCCCGCGAAGAGGCCCTGTCA
>DQGF01000187.1:0-134 GCA_003525045.1 Pseudomonas sp.
ATCGCCTTGCACATGATGTACGAGAGAATCGCACCGGACGAACCCACCAGGGAGCCCGCGATGATCAGCATCGAGTTATTCAGCGAGAAGCCAATCCCCGCCGCCGCCCAACCGGAGTAGCTGTTGAGCATCGA
>DQGF01000187.1:438-6659 GCA_003525045.1 Pseudomonas sp.
TAGCTGTTGAGCATCGACACCACGACGGGCATGTCCGCACCGCCGATCGGGATGATGATCAGCACGCCCAGCACGAAGGCCAGGGCCAGCATCAGGGCGAAAGCACCGAGATTGCCGGTCAGCATGAAGGTGATGCCCAGCGCCAGAGTCGCCAGACCCAGCACCAGGTTGAGCTTGTGCTGGCCGCTGAACTGTACCGGTGCGCCTTGGAACAGGCGGAACTTGTATTTGCCCGAGAGCTTGCCGAAGGCGATCACCGAACCGGAGAAGGTGATTGCACCGATGGCAGCACCGAGGAACAGCTCCAGGCGGTTGCCCGCGGGAATCGAGTCACCCAGCTGTTTAACGATGCCCAGGGACTGCGGCTCGACCACCGCCGCAATGGCGATGAATACCGCGGCCATACCGATCATGCTGTGCATGAAGGCGACCAGTTCCGGCATCTTGGTCATTTCAACGCGCTTGGCCATGATCGAGCCGGCGGTGCCGCCGACCAACAGACCGACGATGACGTAGCCGATGCCGGCGGTTGCGCCGCCTTGCCCAAAAGAGAGCGCGCCCAGCTTATAGATGAGGCCCACGGTAGTGAGGATCGCCAGCGCCATGCCGAGCATGCCGTACACATTGCCGCGCCGCGACGTGGTCGGGTGCGACAGGCCCTTGAGAGCCTGGATGAAGCAGATCGACGCGATCAAGTAGAGCGTCGTGACAAGATTCATGCTCATTACTTGGACGCCTCTTCTTTTACTGCTTTCGGGGCTTTTTTCTTGAACATCTCAAGCATCCTGCGGGTAACCAGGAAGCCACCAAACACGTTGACCGCAGCCAGCGCTACCGCCAGGGTGCCCATGGTCTTGCCCAATGGCGTTACGGTCAAAGCCGCGGCCAGCATGGCGCCGACGATGACGATCGCCGAGATCGCGTTGGTCACCGCCATCAGTGGCGTGTGCAGTGCAGGTGTAACGTTCCAGACCACGTGATAACCGACATAAATCGCCAGCACGAAGATGATCAGGTTGTAGATACCGGGGGAGATAAGCTCTTCCATCGTCTGAATCCCTGCTTAGGCGTTTTTGCGGATGACTTGGCCGTCGCGGCACATCAGGCACGCGGCGACGATGTCGTCTTCGAGGTTCACTTCGAACTGGCCTTCTTTGTTGAAGACCAGCTTCAGGAAGTCCAGCAGGTTGCGTGCGTACAGGGCCGAAGCGTCTGCTGCAACTGCGCCGGCCAGATTGGTCGGTCCGCAAATGGTCACGCCATTCTCGACCACCACCTGATCGGCCACCGTCAGCGGACAGTTGCCGCCCTGGGCTGCCGCGAGGTCAATGACCACCGAGCCCGGTTTCATCTGCGCCACGGTTTCCGCGCTCAACAGCGTCGGTGCCTTGCGACCCGGAATCAGTGCGGTGGTGATGACAATGTCCGCCTGCTTGGCGCGCTCGTGCACGGCAAGCGCCTGACGCTGCATCCAGCTGGCAGGCATGGGTCGCGCGTAACCGCCGACACCGACGGCGCATTCGCGCTCTTCATCGGTCTCATAAGGCACGTCGACGAACTTGGCGCCGAGGGATTCGATCTGCTCTTTTACCGCAGGACGCACGTCAGACGCTTCGATCACTGCCCCCAGACGTTTCGCCGTGGCGATCGCCTGCAAACCGGCGACGCCGGCGCCCAGAATCAGTACGCGCGCCGCTTTCACGGTGCCCGCAGCGGTCATCAGCATCGGCATGAAGCGCGGATAGTGGTAAGCAGCCAGCAGCACGGCTTTATAGCCGGCAATGTTGGCTTGGGACGACAGCA
Source organism: Pseudomonas sp. (assembly GCA_003525045.1). Taxonomy (GTDB): domain Bacteria; phylum Pseudomonadota; class Gammaproteobacteria; order Pseudomonadales; family Pseudomonadaceae; genus Aquipseudomonas. Next base: position 2,242 of record DQGF01000187.1, read on the forward strand.
CGTCCAGGCTCTGCGCGCGGGAGGTGCGTGGCGCAGCTTCCAGCGCGAACGCGGTAATGCCGCACTCAGCCAGCTTGGCAATGGTTTCATTGCTGAACGGGTTGAGCATGCCCACCACAACGGTGCCGCTCTTGATCAGAGCAAGTTCGCTGTCGCTCGGGGCGACCACCTTGAGAATCAGCTCGGCACCAAACGCATCGTTGGCGCTGCCAATGGATGCACCTGCCGCTTCATAGGCACTGTCGACAACGCTGGCGTTAATGCCGGCGCCGCTTTGCACAGTGACCTTATGTCCCTGGCCGATCAGCTTCTTGATGGTTTCCGGGGTTGCAGCAACCCGTGTTTCACCCGTCTGGGTTTCGAGAGGAACACCAATGTGCACGTCAAATCTCCTGCGTGATCTTATTGAGTAAACCCAGGCACTTCGGATGGTGCGGCTGGGGCGGGCCGATCAGCACGATCCCACCGAATCAGGGCGGGGCGCGGCATTTTGCAGGCGAACTATGTGCCCTTCAAGGGATTATGACGGGTGACGGAAAATTAACTACAAGTCACCCCGTGACCGAATGTCGCAACCAGCCCGGTCAATCCCTTTCAGGCCGTGACTTGTAAGGGTTTTACTGGAAACTGAAGAATTTCCGCATCGGTAAGGCGAATGAGGCGTCATTGCGCTTGAATGGAGGCTCAAAGCCGCATTTTCAGGCGCTTGTGGAACGTTTGTACTGCCGACAGATACAGTTTGCGAATATGCGACAAATACATACATCTGTAGGGCTTTCATTTTGCTGACTACAAAGTCAGTTTTCCGGGTTGAGCCTTTATCCTTCTAGGTTGTAACTGTGTGCCTGATTAACCAGCCAGTCGCGAAAAGCCCTCAAAGAGGCCGATTCGACCTTTCGCTCGGGAATCATCAGGTAATAAGCCTTGATGCTCGACAGTGCCTGAGGGTTGGCAATCACCAGGCGCTTCTCCGCCAGCTCACGCTGAATCAGAAACGGCGGAATCAGCGCAATCCCCATGTCGTGCATCGCCGCTTGGGCCAGCATGGAGAATAGCTCGTAACGCGGTCCTGTCATGTCTCGCGGGATATTAAGGTTCTGGGAGTTGAACCATTGGCGCCAGGCATAGGGGCGAGTGGTTTGTTGCAGCAGGGGCAGGTCGGCAATTTCGCTGGGGGTCAGACGGGTCTTTTTTCCCAGTAGGTCAGGGCTGCACACGGGCATCGGATTTTCGCCCATCAGCCTGTGGGATTCGGTACCGGACCAGTCAGCGTCACCAAAATAGATCGCGGCATCGAAGTCGGTGTCGGCAAACAGGAACGGGCGCGTTCGGTTGGTGAGGTTGACCGTCACTTCCGGGTGTTTTTGCTGGAAGTCCTTGAGCCTTGGCAGCAGCCATTGAGTGCCGAAGGTTGGAACCACGGCCAATTCGATCACGTTGGCGCCCTGCTGGCCCATCACGGACAAGGTGTCCCGCTCAACCGCATCTAGCTGGGTGGCTACCCGTCGGCTATACGACAGTCCGGCTTCCGTCAGCTTGACCCCGCGGCGCGAGCGGCGGAACAGTTCAACGCTCAGAAATTCTTCCAGACTGGCGATCTGCCGGCAAATCGCACCTTGAGTCAGCGAAAGCTCCTGGGCGGCCTTGGTAAAGCTTTCGTGGCGCGCTGCTGCCTCGAAGCTGATCAGGGCGGTGGTGCTGGGTATCTTCCTTCGCATATACGTCAACCTCACTAATACATCGCATAAAAGCCGTTTAGCGACATTTCGAAGTGAGAAATTAGCACAACAGTATGCAAAATCCTCGTTTGCCGTGACGCCGAACCCGGCCTAGGATCAATCCACGTTATTTGACCCGATTCGAGAGGACACACTCATGGGCGGTAAAGCTAGTTTCAACTGGATCGATCCCCTGCTGCTGGATCAACAGCTCACCGAAGAAGAGCGCATGATTCGCGATACCGCCGAGCAATTCGCTCAGCAGAAACTCGCGCCACGCGTTCTCGAAGCTTTCCGCCATGAAAAGACCGATCCGGCGATCTTTCGTGAAATGGGTGAAATCGGCCTGTTGGGGGCGACCATCCCTGAGCAGTACGGTGGCAGCGGCCTGAACTATGTCAGCTACGGTCTGATCGCTCGTGAAGTGGAGCGCGTCGACTCGGGCTATCGCTCGATGATGAGCGTGCAGTCCTCTTTGGTGATGGTGCCGATCAATGAATTCGGTACCGAAGCCCAGAAACAGAAGTACCTGCCGAAATTGGCCACAGGCGAATGGATTGGCTGCTTCGGTCTGACCGAGCCGAACCACGGTTCCGACCCGGGCGCGATGATTACTCGTGCACGCAAAGTGGAAGGCGGCTACAGCCTCACCGGCAGCAAGATGTGGATCACCAACAGCCCGATCGCCGATGTGTTCGTGGTCTGGGGCAAGGACGATGCGGGCGACATCCGTGGCTTCGTGCTGGAGAAAGGCTGGAAAGGCCTGAGCGCTCCGGTGATTCATGGCAAGGTCGGTCTGCGTGCATCCATCACCGGCGAGATCGTCATGGACAACGTGTTTGTCCCTGAAGAGAACATCTTCCCGGATGTCCGTGGTTTGAAAGGTCCGTTCACCTGCCTCAACTCCGCACGCTATGGCATCTCCTGGGGGGCGTTGGGTGCTGCCGAGTTCTGCTGGCACACCGCTCGCCAGTACACCCTGGATCGTCAGCAGTTCGGTCGTCCATTGGCCGCCACCCAACTGATCCAGAAGAAGCTGGCCGACATGCAGACGGAAATCACTCTGGCGCTGCAAGGTTGCCTGCGTCTGGGTCGTATGAAAGATGAAGGCACGGCTGCGGTCGAGATTACTTCGATGATGAAGCGCAACTCCTGTGGCAAGTCCCTGGACATTGCTCGCATGGCGCGCGACATGCTGGGCGGCAACGGCATCTCCGATGAGTTCGGTGTGGCCCGTCACTTGGTCAACCTGGAAGTGGTGAATACCTATGAAGGTACGCATGACGTCCACGCGCTGATCCTTGGTCGTGCGCAGACCGGCATCCAGGCGTTCTATTAATAGGAGAACGGCCATGGGCGCGCTATCGCATCTACGGGTATTGGATTTATCGCGGGTGCTGGCCGGGCCGTGGGCCGGGCAGATCCTTGCTGACCTTGGCGCCGAAGTGATCAAGGTCGAGCGGCCGGGTAATGGCGATGACACGCGCGCCTGGGGGCCTCCTTTCCTCAAAGACGCCTATGGCGAGAATACCAGCGAAGCGGCCTATTACTTGTCGGCCAATCGCAACAAGCAATCGGTCACCATCGACTTCACGCGCCAGGAAGGGCAGAAGTTGGTGCGTGAACTGGCGGCCAAGTCGGACATCCTGATCGAGAACTTCAAGGTGGGAGGCCTGGCGGCTTATGGGCTGGACTATGAATCGCTCAAGGCGATCAATCCGAATCTGATTTATTGCTCGATTACCGGCTTTGGTCAGACTGGCCCTTACGCCAAGCGTGCGGGTTATGACTTCATGATCCAGGGGCTTGGCGGGCTGATGAGTCTGACCGGGCGGCCCGAAGGCGACGAAGGTGCAGGCCCGGTGAAAGTCGGCGTGGCGCTGACCGACATCTTGACGGGGCTCTACTCGACAGTGGCGATCCTGGCGGCACTCGCTCATCGGGATCATGACGGTGGCGGTCAGCATATAGATATGGCGCTGTTGGATGTTCAGGTAGCTTGTCTGGCTAACCAGGCGATGAATTACCTGACTACAGGTAATGCGCCCAAGCGCCTGGGTAACGCTCACCCGAACATCGTGCCTTATCAGGACTTTCCTACGGCGGATGGCGACTTCATCCTCACCGTGGGGAATGACGGGCAGTTTCGCAAGTTTGCCGAAGTGGCGGGTCAGCCGCAGTGGGCGGATGATCCACGCTTTGCGACAAACAAGTTGCGGGTGGCGAATCGTGTGGAGTTGATTCCGCTTATCCGGCAGGCGACGGTGTTCAAGACGACTGCTGAGTGGGTGCTGCAGCTGGAGCAGGCAGGCGTGCCGTGTGGACCGATCAATGATCTGGCGCAGATGTTTGCCGATCCTCAGGTCAAGGCGCGTGGTTTGGCGATTGAACTGCCTCACGTGCTGGCCGGGATGGTGCCGCAGGTGGCGAGCCCGATCCGGCTCTCGGCGACTCCGGTGGAGTACCGCAATGCACCTCCGTTGCTGGGTGAGCATACGCTGGAGGTGCTGCAACGGGTGTTAGGCCTGGACGCTGACGCAGTGGCTGCGTTCAAAGAGGCTGGGGTGCTTTGAGTGTTCCTTCTATATAGAGGGGGTGTTTTTGCCCTTCTATATAGAGGGAAACGGGTTGTTTTCCGGCTTTCTGCAAGGTATTGAAACAAAAGCGTAATTAACGGTTGACGGCAGATTCTGAAAGTCT
>DQGF01000382.1:0-172 GCA_003525045.1 Pseudomonas sp.
GGCTTGCCCGCGAAGGCGTCCTTCAGCCAAGCAACTCACTCATGGCAATAATCTGCTCCGCCACCTGAATCAGCTTCTGCTGGCGACTCATGGCCTGGCGGCGCATCAGGGTGTAGGCCTCTTCCTCATTGCAGTCCTTCATCTTCATCAGCAGCCCCTTGGCCAGCTCGAT
>DQGF01000382.1:519-1860 GCA_003525045.1 Pseudomonas sp.
GAGTTGCGCACGCAAGGCCTGGTCACTTTCAAAGCGCGCCATGGCCACATCGAGAATCGGCTGCAAACGTTGTGCGTGAATGCCTTCGACGATGTAGGCACTGACCCCGGACTTGATCGCCCGGCGCATCACGTCGGGGTCATGTTCGTCGGTAAACATCACGATCGGCCGCGGTTGATCGCGACTTACCAGCACCACTTGCTCCATGACATCGCGGCTCGGTGACTCGGTATCGATCAGGATCACGTCCGGACGCACCGTTTCGACGCGCGCGGGCAGGTCGATGGTCAAGCCGGATTCGTCGATCACCTCGAACCCGGCTTCGGTCAGGGCCGCTTTCAGGCGACCGACTTTCTTCGCGGTGTCGTTGATCAGCAGGATTCGCAACATATTTGCAGTCTCCTGTCAGCGGCTGGCGAAAAGGGGCGAGCTGTCGCTCATGGCATGCAGCTTGAAGCTGCGGGCATAGCCGGCAGGGTCCGAGCCGTCCCAGACAATGCCGTCGATCAACTGGCTGCTGCGCATCGCCTGACTCCCGGCGGCAACACCGACTGCGGTGGCGGCCTCTCGGTACAAGTCTAGTTGCTGCACCTGACGGGCCACTGCGAGGTAGTCCGGGTCGTCGCGCAACAGACCCCAGCGGCGGAACTGGGTCATGAACCACATGCCATCGGACAGATAAGGCAAGTTGACCTCGCCGGCGCCATGCAAGCGCAGTGCGTGCGGGTCCTGCCAGCAGTGGCCCAGGCCATCGGCATAGTCGCCGAGCAAGCGCGGTTCGATGCAGTCCAGTGGCGCGTCCAGGTATTGCGCTGCGCTGAGCAATTGGGCGGTGCTGCGGCGATTCTCGGTGCTGGCTTCGATGAAGCGGCTGGCCTCCAGAATCGCCATCACCAGCGCCCGGGCGGTGTTCGGGTGTTGCTCGACGAAAGCGCGGGTGCAGCCGAGAACTTTTTCCGGGTGATCGGGCCAGATGGCCTGGGTCGTTGCCAGGGTAAAACCGAGATTCTGCTTCACCGCACTGGCGGACCAGGGTTCGCCGACGCAAAAACCATCGATACGTCCCGCTTGCAGGTGCGCAACCATTTGCGGCGGCGGCACCACTACGCTTTCGACGTCGTGCAACGGATGGATGCCTTGGCTGGCCAGCCAGTAATACAGCCACATGGCGTGAGTACCCGTGGGAAATGTCTGGGCGAACGTGAGTTTTGGGCGACTTTGGTGCACACGCCGATCCAGTGCTTCAGGACTGGTCACGCCCAGAGCCTGTAAGCCATGGGAGAGATTGATGCTCTGGCCATTCTGATTCAGGCCCATGAGCACCGCCATGTCGGTGGGCGC
>DQGF01000382.1:2096-3834 GCA_003525045.1 Pseudomonas sp.
GGGCCTGCAAGCCATGGGAAAGGTTGATGCTCTGGCCGTTCTGGTTCAGTCCCATCAGCACGGCCATGTCGGTCGCACCCACACCGCCTATCCCTAAGTGAACCGCGTAAATCAACCCGTACAGGCTGTGAGCGGCGTCAAGTTCACCACTGACCAGTTTGTCCCGCAGATTGGCCCACGACGACTGGCGCTTGAGGTTCAGGGTCAGGCCGTAGGGCTGGGCGAAACCCTGGGTGGCCGCGACCACCACTGAGGCGCAATCGCTGAGGGCCATGAAGCCGAGGTTGATTTCGGTCTTTTCCGGGGCATCGCTGCCGTGGACCCAGGCCAGGGGGTTGGCTGGAATTTCAATCATCGTAAACACCTTTCATAAAAAAGCGCCGTGCCGGGCTGCTTGCCAGGGCAAGGCCAGGTGACGACGCCTTTGTCTTTCGACTCATCCCGCCGTTGGCATGAGTGCTGATGTCAGTGACGGTGCAAGGCATATGCCATCGCCGGCTGTTTTTGCGGCGTGCCTCGCCTGCGGCGCCGATGCCCGGCTATAATCGCCGCCTCATTTCGCCGCCAATCGAGTCAAAGCCGCCCATGTACAACCTGGCCCGTCAGCTGTTGTTCCAACTTTCCCCGGAAACCTCCCACGATCTGTCCCTGGACCTGATCGGCGCGGGCGGGCGTTTGGGCCTCAACGGCTTGCTGTGCAAGGCCCCGGCAAAAATGCCGGTGAGCGTCATGGGCCTGGACTTCCCGAATCCGGTGGGACTGGCAGCTGGTCTGGACAAGAACGGCGCGGCCATCGACGGTTTCGCTCAGCTGGGTTTCGGTTTTGTCGAAATCGGCACCATTACTCCGCGTCCGCAACCGGGCAACCCGAAACCGCGGATTTTCCGTCTGCCGGAAGCCGAGGCGATCATCAACCGCATGGGCTTCAACAACCTCGGCGTCGATCACCTGTTGGCCCGCGTGGCAGCGGCCAAGTACAAAGGCGTGCTGGGGATCAATATCGGCAAGAACTTCGATACCCCGGTCGAGCGTGCGGTCGACGATTACCTGATCTGCCTGGACAAGGTCTACGCCCATGCCAGCTACGTGACGGTCAACGTCAGCTCGCCGAACACACCGGGCCTGCGTAGCCTGCAGTTCGGCGACTCGCTCAAGCAATTGCTGGCTGACCTGGCCACGCGTCGCGCGGAACTGGCTCTACGCCATGGCAAACATGTCCCGCTGGCGATCAAGATCGCGCCGGACATGACCGACGAAGAAACCGTTCAGGTCGCGCAGGCATTGATCGAAACCGGCATGGACGCGGTGATCGCCACCAACACCACCCTGAGCCGCGTCGGCGTCGAAGGCATGGAGTACGGTGACGAGGCGGGCGGTCTGTCCGGCGCACCGGTTCGCGAGAAGAGTACCCACACGGTGAAAGTGCTGGCGTCGGAACTGGCCGGTCGTTTGCCGATCATTGCCGTGGGCGGTATCACCGAAGGCAAACACGCGGCAGAGAAAATCGCTGCGGGGGCGAGCCTGGTGCAGCTTTACTCCGGCTTCATCTATAAGGGGCCGGCGTTGATTCGTGAGTCCGTGGACGCCATCGCCGCTTTGCGCTGAACCCTGTGGGAGCGGGCTTTTGTGGCGAGGGAGCTTGCTCCCGCTCGGCTGCGAAGCAGACGTAAACCCTGCGACCGCGTTTAACCTGACACACCGAATGGGATGGGTTAAGGGCCGCTTCGCAGCCCAGCGG
>DQGF01000382.1:4147-5784 GCA_003525045.1 Pseudomonas sp.
AGCAAGCTCCCTCGCCACAGGTGTGTTTGCAGCTCAAGGCGGAGTTTTGGCAGGCATAAAAAAGGGCTCCTCGAGGGAGCCCTTGGGCCGGAGCCCGCCGCCCGGATGGGGCGTGCGTGGTAAGTGGTTACGTAATCAGATTGTCGTGTCGGAGTGTTGTGCCCTGTATTAGCCGACGGCGTGAAGTTCGTTGAGTCTGTGGATTCCCGCAGTGCCGGTCATACCGTCCCAGTTGTCGCCGCGTCCTTCTCGCCAGCCGTTAATCCAGGCTTGGCGTACCGACGGTAGAGTAAATGGGCAAAGCTCACGGGATTTGCCACCAACGCCATATTGATATCCGCGCAAAAATGCTCTTTCCAACGGATCACGCTTAAGTCTTCTCATAGGGTGTTGCCCTCACTTGTTGACTGTATTTATCGCGTCGACCTCAATTGAGGTCTGGCAGAAAAACTTCTGCCGTTGGGGCTCGCTGCCGGCGTCGCGAGCCAAGGTGTTGACGCCGTTGCGACGTCAACCTGTATTGAGTTCTAACCAATGCGTCACATCGAGGGAATGATCGTTTTGTCATAAGGACGTAACGATAAAGATGCTAAGGCGATAAGTAACACGATATTTGTCCGGCGTTAATTGGTCAAACCCCGGTATGATCGGCCCTGCGCTGGATGATGGGGTTAATCCTTTGCTGAGAATAGCTCGCGTTACGCCGGGCATTATTCGACGAAGGGTCGATTTATGACATTTTGTTGCACCAACTATTTTATCTACCTGTGCATCTAAGCTCTTTTGACCCGAGCAGCAGGGGTGGAACGGCACACCTTCGTGCCACGCGGGCGCTCTTTTAGAAAAGCGCCTGATTGAAAACCGGGTCGGCAATGCGTTGCCGGTTCACTCAGCTAAAGGTTCTGGAATTCCCATGTCCGATCGTTTCGAACTCTTCCTCACTTGCCCCAAAGGCCTTGAAGGCCTGCTTATCGAGGAAGCCGTCGGGCTTGGCCTTGAAGAAGCGCGGGAGCACACCTCTGCCGTGCGCGGCATGGCAACCATGGAAACCGCTTATCGCCTGTGCCTGTGGTCGCGTCTGGCGAACCGGGTGCTGCTGGTGCTCAAGCGTTTCCCGATGAAGGATGCCGAAGACCTCTACCACGGTGTGCTCGATATCGAGTGGCAAGACCACATGCTCAATGACGGCACCCTGGCCGTCGAGTTCAGCGGTCACGGCTCGGGCATCGACAACACCCACTTCGGTGCCTTGAAGGTCAAGGACGCCATCGTCGACAAACTGCGCACCCCGCAGGGCGACCGTCCGTCCATCGACAAGCTCAACCCGGACCTGCGCATCCACCTGCGTCTGGATCGCGGCGAAGCGATTCTCTCCCTCGACCTTTCCGGCCACAGCCTGCACCAGCGCGGCTATCGCCTGCAGCAAGGTGCGGCGCCGCTGAAGGAAAACCTCGCGGCCGCCATCCTGATCCGTTCCGGCTGGCCGCGGATTGCGGCCGAAGGCGGCGCCCTGGCTGACCCGATGTGCGGTGTCGGCACGTTCCTGGTCGAAGCGGCGATGATTGCCGCCGACATGGCGCCGAACCTGCGTCGCGAGCAGTGGGGTTTCACGCCCTGGCTCGGTCAAGTCCCGGCGC
>DQGF01000045.1:0-149 GCA_003525045.1 Pseudomonas sp.
TACGCGCTGTTGACCATCGGTGACGGTTTGGTGGCGCAATTGCCATCACTGTTGTTATCGACAGCCGCAGCGATCATGGTGACCCGTGCGTCCGGTTCCGAAGACATGGGCAAGCAGATCAGTCGCCAGATGTTCGCCTCGCCGAAAGC
>DQGF01000045.1:477-6213 GCA_003525045.1 Pseudomonas sp.
GCGGTGATGGGCCTGGTGCCCGGCATGCCGCACTTCTCCTTTCTCAGCATGGCGGCCCTGGCAGCAGGCGGCGCGTACCTGTTTTGGAAAAAGCAGAACACCGTCAAGGTTCAGGCCCTGCAAGAGGTGCAGCGTCAGCAGGAGTTGCTGCCATCGCCGGCCCGCGCCCAGGAAACCAAGGAACTTGGCTGGGACGACGTCACCCCGATCGACATGATCGGCCTGGAAGTCGGCTACCGCCTGATTCCGCTGGTGGATCGCAACCAGGGTGGTCAGTTGCTGGCGCGGATCAAGGGGGTGCGCAAGAAGCTGTCCCAGGACCTGGGCTTCCTGATGCCGACCGTGCATATCCGTGACAACCTCGACCTGGCGCCGAGCGCCTATCGCCTGACCCTGATGGGGGTGATCCTGGCCGAAGCGGAGATTTACCCGGACCGTGAGCTGGCGATCAACCCGGGGCAGGTCTACGGTACGTTGAACGGCATAAACGCCAAAGATCCGGCTTTCGGTCTGGAGGCGGTCTGGATCGAAATCAGCCAGCGTGCCCAGGCCCAATCCCTCGGTTACACCGTGGTCGATGCCAGTACCGTAGTGGCAACCCATTTGAATCAGATTTTGTACAAGCACTCCAGTGAGCTGATCGGTCACGAAGAAGTCCAGCAACTCATGCAATTGCTGGCCAAAAGCTCGCCTAAACTGGCCGAAGAGCTGGTGCCGGGCGTGGTCTCGCTGTCGCAGCTGCTCAAGGTCTTGCAGGCCTTGCTGGCCGAACAGGTGCCGGTGCGGGACATTCGCAGCATTGCCGAGGCCATCGCCAACAATGCGGCCAAGAGTCAAGATACCGCCGCGCTGGTGGCTGCAGTACGCGTTGGCGTATCCCGCGCAATCGTCCAAAGCATTGTAGGCACTGACTCCGAGCTGCCAGTGATCACGCTGGAGCCAAGGTTGGAACAGATATTGCTCAATAGTTTGCAAAAGGCAGGACAAGGCTCGGAAGAGGGCGTGCTGCTGGAGCCAAGCATGGCTGAAAAACTGCAACGCTCATTGATCGAGGCCGCGCAGCGTCAGGAAATGCAAGGTCAACCGGTGATACTGCTGGTGGCCGGCCCGGTTCGCGCGATGCTGTCGCGATTCGGCCGACTGGCAGTCCCGGGTTTGCACGTGTTGGCGTATCAGGAAATTCCTGACAACAAGCAAGTGACCATCGTTGCGACAGTAGGGCCCAACGGCTGAGGTAATGGTTTATGCAAGTGAAGCGTTTTTTCGCTGCCGATATGCGTCAGGCCATGAAGCTGGTTCGTGATGAGCTGGGCGCTGATGCCGCCATCATTGGCAACCGCCGGATCGCCGGTGGTGTCGAGCTGACGGCAGCCTTGGATTACAAACTGTCGGCGCTGGCCCCGCGTGTGCCGAACATGGAACTCGAGGACGAGCTGCGCAAGACCCAGTCGCGGATCGTCACCGCCCAGGCCGAACTGAGCCTGCGTAGCGAAGGCGAGAGCGACAAGGCCACCAATCGCCAGTTGTTTGCCGGCCTGCCGTTGACCGCCGCCGAACCGCTGGTCGAGCCGACGTACACCGAACCTCAGCGTCCTGCGCCAGCGCCTGCCGCGGCCGTCGGTGGGGTCGACCCGCGTGCGTTCGACTCGATGCGTTTCGAGCTCAACAGCTTGCGCGAACTGATGGAAGTGCAACTCGGCTCCCTGGCCTGGAATCAGATGCAAGGCAGCCGTCCGGCCCAGGCCAACCTCTGGCGTCGCCTGCAACGCATCGGCCTGTCCGGCCCGTTGTCGCGCGATCTGCTGGCGATGATCAGCGATGTTGAAGAGCCTCGTCAGGCCTGGCGCATGCTGCTGGCGCACTTGGCGCGGATGATCTCCACGCCGGAAGTCGAACCCCTGGAAGAGGGCGGGGTGATTGCCATGGTCGGCCCTGCCGGCATGGGCAAGACCACCACCTTGGCCAAGCTGGCGGCCCGTTACGTGCTCAAGTACGGCGCGCAGAACATCGCGCTGGTGAGCATGGACAGCTACCGTATCGGTGCCCAGGAACAGCTCAAGACCCTGGGGCGGATCCTCAATGTGTCGGTGACTCACGTCGACCCGGGGCAGTCCCTGGTGCAGGCGATGGAACCCTTGCTGCGCAAACGCGTGGTGCTGATCGATACCGCGGGCCTTCAGGCCAGCGATCCGGCACTGCGCATGCAGCTCGAAAGCCTCGCCGGGCGTGGCATCAGATCAAAAAATTATCTGGTTCTGGCAACCACCAGCCAGAAACAGGTGCTAACGGCCGCTTATCACAGTTACAAGCGTTGCGGGCTCGCTGGCTGCATCCTGACTAAACTGGATGAAACCGCCAGTCTGGGCGAGGTGTTGAGCCTGGCCATCAGCCAGGATTTGCCGGTGGCTTACCTGACCGATGGCCCGCGGATTCCGGATGATTTGCATCTGCCGCGTCGTCATCATCTGGTCAGCCGCGCGGTCAGCGTGCAAATGCAGGAAGAACCCAGTGAGGAAGCCATGGCTGATATGTTCGCTGATATTTATCACAGCCCGACCAAACAGGTCGGCTGAGGTATTAATGAATAGTTTTTGTACCTACATCGATGGTCTGCCATGCATTGTTCCGTTTGTGAACGCGCAGCCAGTAATGTGGCCTCCGTCTATGCAAGACAAGGTAAAGAAATAACATGGGCAGCATGCATCCAGTACAGGTGATCGCGGTGACCGGCGGCAAAGGTGGCGTCGGGAAAACTAACGTGTCAGTGAACTTGTCCCTGGCTCTAGCTGAGCTCGGCCGGCGCGTCATGCTGCTGGACGCCGATCTGGGGCTGGCGAACGTCGACGTCCTGCTGGGACTGACACCCAAACGTACCCTGGCCGACGTGATCGAAGGCCGCTGTGAGCTGCGCGACGTTCTGTTGCAGGGCCCCGGTGGCATCCGCATCGTCCCGGCCGCGTCCGGCACCCAGAGCATGGTGCATCTGAGCCCGGCGCAACATGCCGGCCTGATCCAGGCCTTCAGCGATATCGGCGATAACCTCGACGTATTGGTGATCGATACCGCTGCGGGCATTGGTGAATCGGTCGTCAGTTTCGTTCGCGCCGCGCAAGAAGTCTTGCTGGTGGTCTGCGACGAACCGACCTCGATCACGGACGCCTACGCACTGATCAAGTTGCTGAACCGCGATTACGGCATGAACCGCTTCCGCGTCCTGGCCAACATGGCCCAGAGCCCGCAGGAAGGCCGCAACCTGTTCGCCAAGTTGACCAAGGTCACCGATCGCTTCCTCGACGTCGCCTTGCAATACGTCGGTGCTGTGCCGTACGACGAATGCGTGCGCAAGGCGGTGCAAAAGCAGCGCGCCGTCTATGAGGCTTTCCCGCGTTCCAAGTGCTCCCTGGCCTTCAAAGCCATTGCACAGAAGGTCGATACCTGGCCGCTGCCGGCCAATCCGCGCGGGCACCTGGAGTTTTTCGTCGAACGCCTGGTGCAACAAACCGCAGGACCGGTGCTATGACAGCCAGTGGCTACAAGTTTTACAAGCAGTCGGCACGTGACGCGCAGTACGAGCTGATCGAGCGTTACGCGCCACTGGTCAAACGCATTGCTTACCACTTGCTGGCGCGTCTGCCGGCCAGTGTCCAGGTCGAAGACCTGATCCAGGCCGGGATGATCGGCCTGCTTGAAGTGTCGACCAAATACGACGCCAGCAAAGGCGCCAGTTTCGAAACGTACGCGGGCATTCGAATCCGCGGCGCGATGCTCGATGAAGTCCGCAAGGGGGACTGGGCGCCACGTTCGGTCCACCGCAATACCCGCATGGTCAGTGACGCCATTCGCTCGATTGAAGCTAAAACCGGCCGTGACGCTAAAGATCACGAGGTTGCGGCCGAACTCCAATTGAGTCTCGACGATTATTACGGGATTTTGAACGACACCCTGGGCAGCCGGTTATTCAGTTTCGACGATCTGTTGCAGGACGGCGAACACGAAGGGCTGCACGAGGATGGCGCGAGTGCACATCTGGAGCCGTCACGCGATCTGGAAGATGAACGCTTCCAGGCGGCGCTGGCGGACGCGATTGCCAATTTGCCTGAGCGTGAGCGACTGGTGTTGGCGCTGTACTACGACGAAGAGCTGAATCTCAAGGAAATCGGCGAGGTCCTGGGGGTCAGCGAATCCCGGATCAGCCAGTTACACAGCCAGTGCGCGGCCCGTTTGCGGGGGCGTTTGGCGGAGTGGCGAGCGCGCTGAAGGCAGTGTGGGGACACTGCGAACGTGACGGGTGTGGTGTACCACGCCGGTCTCGATCTGTTGTGCTCCAGACAGTCATCGAGTGCTTCGCCGGATTGATTGAAATGGCGCGCCCAGGCGCTGGGCGCGTTTAAGACTGCTTGGAGGTCGAATTGGACAAGAACATGAAAATCCTCATCGTTGATGACTTCTCAACGATGCGGCGGATCATTAAAAACCTGTTGCGTGACCTTGGGTTCACCAACACGGTCGAGGCGGATGACGGCACCACCGCCATTCCGATGCTCAACAGCGGCAGCATCGACTTTCTGGTCACTGACTGGAACATGCCTGGCATGACCGGCATCGATCTGCTGCGCCACGTACGTGCCGATGAAAAGCTCAAGCACTTGCCGGTGCTGATGGTGACCGCTGAAGCCAAGCGCGAGCAGATCATCGAAGCGGCCCAGGCCGGTGTCAACGGCTATGTGGTCAAGCCCTTCACGGCCCAGGCGTTGAAAGAAAAAATCGAGAAGATTTTCGAACGCATTGGTTGAGCAACTGCGCCACGGGGGAGCTATGGAGCAAAAAGAAGGTTCACAGGGCGATTTCGAATCGACCCTGAAAAAACACGCGGTCGAACTGGTCGAAAGCCTTGAAAAGGGCAAGTTTGGCGACGCGGTGCAGCTGATCCATGAGCTCAACCAGACCCGTGACCGCGGCCTGTACCAGGAAGTGGGCAAGCTCACCCGCGAGTTGCACAACGCGATCGTCAACTTCCAGATTGACCCGCACATGCCGCAAGCCAAGGAAGTGTCCCAGATCACCGACGCCACCGAGCGCCTGGATTATGTGGTCAGGCTGACCGAGGCCGCGGCCAACCGCACCATGGACCTGGTAGAGAACGCCACGCCGCTGGTCAATGGCCTGAGCAATGAAGCCCAGGCGTTGAGCACTGATTGGGGCCGGTTCATGCGTCGCGAGGTCGGCGCTGAAGAGTTCCGCGAACTGGCCCGGCGGGTCGACGGTTTCCTGACACGCAGCAGCGCCGACAATCGCATTGTGTCGAGCAACCTCAACGACATTCTGCTCGCTCAGGATTACCAGGACCTCACCGGTCAAGTGATCAAGCGTGTGACCCAATTGGTCACCGAAGTTGAAAGCAACCTGCTCAAGCTCGTACTGATGGCCAGCCAGGTGGACCGCTTTGCGGGCATCGAACATGACCGTGAAGCGATGCTTGCAGAAAAAGATCCGCAAAAACAGCTCTCTCAGGGTGAAGGTCCGCAGATTCATGCCGATAAAAGAGAAGACGTTGTGTCCGGTCAGGACGATGTGGACGATTTGCTTTCCAGCCTTGGATTTTAAGACCTGTTAGGAGCACCCCATTAATGAGCTTCGGCGCCGATGAAGAGATCCTTCAGGATTTCCTGGTTGAGGCCGGCGAGATTCTAGAGCTATTGTCCGAACAGCTGGTCGAGCTTGAAAGCCGACCGGATG
>DQGF01000045.1:6505-7953 GCA_003525045.1 Pseudomonas sp.
CCGAACAGCTGGTCGAGCTGGAAAGCCGACCGGATGATGCGGACTTGCTCAATGCAATTTTTCGCGGTTTTCACACTGTAAAAGGGGGCGCCGGCTTCCTCCAGCTCAACGAGCTGGTGGAGTGCTGTCACATCGCCGAGAACGTGTTCGACATCCTGCGCAAGGGTGAACGTCGCGTCGACTCGGAACTGATGGACGTGGTTCTCGAAGCACTCGATGCGGTGAACAGCATGTTCACCGAGGTCCGCGAACGCAGCCCGATCACGGCGGCCACGCCTGAACTGCTGGCGGCCCTGGCGCGTCTGGCCGAGCCGCAATCGGCCGACAAAACGGCGCCGGTTGCCGCAGCGGCGCCTGTGGCTGAAAACGCGTCGGGTGACATCACCGACAACGAATTTGAACAACTGCTGGACTCGCTGAACGCCGTCAAGGCTCAGGCCGAAGCCGCGCCTGCTGCGCCGGCACCGGTCAGCAATAATGCCGCGGCCAGCGACGAAATCACCGATGCCGAGTTCGAGTCATTGCTCGATCAGTTGCACGGTAAAGGCCAGTTCGCCGTCGACGCATTGGTTGCGCCAGCAGCGCCCGCCGCACCAGTCGCGCCGAAAGCGGCAGGCGACAGCTGCGACATCACCGACGAAGAATTCGAAGCACTGCTCGATCAGCTGCACGGCAAGGGCAACTTTGCAGTCGAAGCGCTGGAGTCGGCGATTGCTTCGGTTCCGACCCCGGCCGCGCCAACGGCCGCAGCGGTGGGCAGCGATCTGATCTCCGATCAAGAGTTCGAAGCACTGCTCGACGAACTCCACGGCAAAGGCAAGTTCTCTGAAGTCGGCACCGCTACCGGTGCCAGTGCTTCGGTTGCCACACCGGTCGCCAAGGCGGCAGCCCCTAAACCGGTGGCCACAGCCCCCGAGCCAAAAGCTGAAGCCGCGAAAGCCACGCTGGCGCCTGCTCGTGCGCCGGCCGCGCCACCTGCGGAAAAACCGGCCAGCGAAGCCGAGACCACCGTGCGGGTCGACACCGCGCGGCTCGACGAAATCATGAACATGGTCGGCGAGTTGGTACTGGTGCGTAACCGCCTGGTTCGCCTGGGTGCCAACAGCGCCGATGAAGCCATGTCCAAGGCCGTGTCGAACCTAGACGTGGTCACGGCCGACCTGCAAACCGCGGTCATGAAGACCCGGATGCAACCGATCAAGAAGGTCTTCGGGCGCTTCCCGCGCCTGGTTCGCGACCTGGCGCGCCAGCTCAAGAAAGAGATCAACCTTGAACTGGTCGGCGAAGAAACCGACCTCGACAAGAACCTGGTCGAGGCCCTGGCCGATCCGCTGGTCCACTTGGTGCGCAACGCGGTCGACCACGGCATCGAATCGCCGGAAGAACGCGAAGCCTCGGGCAAGTCCCGCGGCGGCAAGGTGATCCTCGCCGCTGAACAGGAGGGCGAC
>DQGF01000045.1:8243-12719 GCA_003525045.1 Pseudomonas sp.
GAGGGCGAGCACATCTTGCTGTCGATCTCCGATGACGGCAAAGGCATGGACCCGAACGTCCTGCGTGCCATCGCGGTAAAACGCGGGGTGATGGACAAGGACGCGGCCGAGCGCCTGAGCGACACCGAGTGCTACAACCTGATTTTCGCCCCGGGCTTCTCGACCAAGACCGAGATCTCCGACGTGTCGGGTCGTGGCGTGGGCATGGACGTGGTGAAAACCAAGATTTCCCAGCTCAACGGTTCGATCAACATCTACTCGGCCAAGGGCCAGGGCTCGAAGATCGTCATCAAGGTGCCGTTGACCCTGGCGATCATGCCGACGCTGATGGTCATGCTCGGCAACCAGGCGTTCGCCTTCCCACTGGTGAACGTCAACGAGATCTTCCACCTCGACCTGTCGCGCACCAACGTGGTGGACGGCCAGGAAGTGGTGATCGTGCGGGACAAGGCACTGCCACTGTTCTACCTCAAGCGCTGGCTGGTCGGGTCTGCCGCTCATGAAGAGCAGCGTGAAGGCCATGTGGTGATCCTTACGGTGGGCACCCAGCGGATCGGCTTCGTTGTCGATCAACTGGTGGGCCAGGAAGAAGTGGTCATCAAGCCATTGGGCAAAATGCTCCAGGGAACCCCAGGCATATCGGGCGCCACCATCACCGGTGACGGCCGCATTGCGCTGATTCTCGATGTTCCTAGCATGCTCAAGCGTTACGCCACGCGGCGTAGTTGATTCTGGCGGAGCGGGGCGACTGAGGCCCCGCTGCGTCTAACGGAGTGTTTATGGCAGTCAAAGTCCTGGTGGTGGACGATTCGGGGTTTTTCCGCCGCCGCGTCTCGGAAATTCTTTCGGCGGATCCGAATATCCAGGTCGTCGGTACGGCGACCAACGGAAAAGAGGCGATCGATCAGGCGCTGGCTCTCAAGCCTGACGTGATCACCATGGACTACGAGATGCCGATGATGGATGGCATCACCGCCGTGCGGCATATCATGCAACGCTGTCCGACCCCGGTCTTGATGTTCTCCTCGCTGACCCATGAAGGCGCCCGGGTCACCCTCGATGCGCTGGACGCCGGCGCGGTGGATTTCCTGCCGAAGAATTTCGAAGACATCTCGCGCAACCCGGAGAAGGTCAAGCAACTGCTGTGCGAGAAGATTCTCAGCATCTCGCGCAGTAACCGTCGTGTCAGCGCCTACAGCGCTCCGGCCCCGGTCGCCGTGCCAGCTCCGACGCCTGCGCCTTCGAGTGTCAGCAGTTACGGCAGCAGTGTGCTTGCGCGTCCGGCTCCGGCACCGATCCCGGCTCGCCCCCATGCCGCGCCGCCGTCGTCGCCAGC
This sequence comes from Pseudomonas sp., assembly GCA_003525045.1. Lineage (GTDB taxonomy): Bacteria > Pseudomonadota > Gammaproteobacteria > Pseudomonadales > Pseudomonadaceae > Aquipseudomonas. The sequence goes on from DQGF01000045.1 coordinate 9,580, forward strand.
GCCGAAACGCAAAGCCTACAAACTGGTCGCCATCGGCACGTCCACCGGTGGCCCGGTTGCCCTGCAGCGGGTGCTGACCCAGTTGCCGGCCAACTTCCCGGTACCGATCGTGTTGATCCAGCACATGCCGGCGGCCTTCACCAAGGCGTTTGCCGAGCGTCTGGACAAGCTCTGCCGCATCAGCGTCAAGGAAGCCGAGGATGGCGACATTCTGCGTCCGGGCCTCGCTCTGCTGGCACCGGGAGGCAAGCAGATGATGGTCGACGGCCGTGGCGCGGTGAAAATCCTCCCGGGTGACGAACGTCTGAACTACAGGCCGTGCGTGGACATCACCTTCGGTTCGGCGGCCAAGTCCTACGGTGACAAAGTTCTGGCGGTGGTGTTGACCGGCATGGGCGCCGATGGACGCGAAGGCGCGCGTCTGCTCAAGCAGGGCGGCAGCTCGATCTGGGCCCAGGATGAAGCCAGCTGCGTGATCTACGGCATGCCGATGGCCATCGTCAAAGCCGAGCTCGCCGACGCGGTGTATAGCCTGGACGACATTGGCAAGCATCTGGTCGAGGCTTGTCTCTGATGGATGTTCTGAGCCTTATCGGGATCATCATGGCGTTCGTCGCCATCATTGGCGGCAACTACCTTGAAGGCGGTCACCTCGGTGCTCTGGCCAACGGCCCGGCAGCGTTGATCGTTATCGGCGGGACCGTCGGTGCGGCGCTGCTGCAGTCGCCGATGAGCGCCTTCAAGCGCGCCATGCAGATTCTGGTCTGGATCCTGTTTCCACCTCGGGTGGATCTGGCTGGCGGCATCGATCGCGTTGTGAACTGGAGCATGACCGCGCGCAAGGAAGGCTTGCTTGGCCTGGAAGGGGTGGCCGACGCCGAACCCGACAACTACTCGCGCAAAGGCTTGCAACTGCTGGTGGATGGCGCCGAGCCGGAATCGATTCGCAGCATTCTGGAAGTGGATTTCTACACCCAGGAAAGCCGCGACATCCAAGCCGCCAAAGTTTTCGAAAGCATGGGCGGCTACGCGCCGACCATCGGCATCATCGGTGCGGTGATGGGCCTGATCCACGTCATGGGCAACCTGGGCGATCCCTCGCAACTGGGTAGCGGCATTGCCGTGGCCTTCGTCGCCACCATCTACGGTGTGGCCAGTGCCAACCTGCTGCTGCTGCCGATTGCCGCCAAGCTCAAGTCCGTCGCCATGCGCCAGTCGCGTTATCGCGAAATGTTGCTCGAAGGCATCCTGTCGATCGCCGAAGGTGAAAACCCTCGCTCTATCGAGTTGAAGCTTCAGGGCTTCATGGATTGATGGAGGGAATGGACCATGGCGCGTCGCCGGCCACCTGAAGAACCTGTAAACCATGACCGTTGGCTGGTTTCCTACGCCGACTTCATCACCTTGCTGTTCGCGTTCTTCGTGGTGATGTACTCGATCTCTTCGGTCAACGAAGGCAAGTACAAAGTTATTTCCGAGGCCTTGGTCGGGGTCTTTACCGACTCCGATCGCGCCCTCAAACCGATTCCCATCGGCGATGAACGACCGAAAACCGTGACCCCGGCCAAACCGCTGGTCAAGGACAGCGAGCAGATTGACGCGGGCATCGCCCAGGCCGCCAACGATCCGCTGGACAGCATCGCCGACGACATCAGCGCCGCGTTCGGCGACCTGATCAGCTCCAACCAGATGACCGTGCGCGGCAACGAGTTGTGGGTCGAGATCGAGCTCAATTCCAGCCTGCTGTTTGGCAGCGGCGACGCCATGCCCAGCGACATCGCGTTCAACATCATCGATAAGGTCGCCGCGATCCTGAAGCCGTTCGACAACCCGATTCATGTTGAAGGTTTCACCGACGATCAGCCGATTCGTACCGCGCAGTACCCGACCAACTGGGAGCTGTCCTCGGCCCGGTCGGCGAGCATCGTGCGCATGTTGGCAATGCAGGGGGTGAACCCCGGTCGTCTGGCGTCGGTGGGTTACGGTGAGTTCCAACCGGTGGCCAACAACGCCACCGCCGAGGGCCGGGCGCGCAACCGTCGCGTGGTGCTGGTGGTGTCGCGAAATCTCGATGTACGTCGCAGCCTCACCGGCACCGGAACCGCCAATACCAAACCGGATGCCGCCTTGAAGCGTGCTGGCACACAAACTGCACCGACCCCGGTCAAGTCGCCGGGACGAGAGAGTGCCGTCAATTCTCCGTCACCCGCATTAATACGCTGAGCTATTTCTCGGTCGAGCCTTTCGACTGGGAGGAACAATCCGAATGAGAGTCTGGGCAGTCGCCAATCAAAAGGGTGGTGTTGGTAAAACCACTTCCTCCATCGCTTTAGCCGGGTTACTGGCCGAGGCGGGCAAACGCGTGGTCGTGGTCGATCTCGACCCCCACGGCTCCATGACCAGCTACTTTGGGTACGATCCCGACAGACTGGAACACAGCAGCTACGACCTGTTCCTGCACAATGGCAGCGTGCCGCCGGGCTTGCCCAGTCAGTTGCTGCTATCCACCAGCCACGAACATATTTCCCTGTTACCGTCGAGCACCGCGCTGGCGACCCTCGAGCGCCAATCGCCGGGTAAGAGCGGCCTGGGCCTGGTGATTGCCAAGAGCCTGGCGCAGTTGTGGCAGGACTTCGATTACGCGGTGATCGACAGCCCGCCGTTGCTCGGCGTGCTGATGGTCAATGCCTTGGCGGCGAGCCAGCAGCTGGTGATCCCGGTGCAGACTGAGCACCTGGCGGTCAAAGGCCTGGAACGCATGGTCAACACCCTGGCGATGATCAATCGTTCGCGTAAACAGGCATTGCCGTTCAGCATCGTGCCGACATTGTACGATCGCCGCACCCAGGCATCCATCGGGACACTACGGGTGTTGCGCGACATGTACCCGGAGGAAATCTGGCAGGGCCACATCCCGGTCGACACCCGCTTGCGTGACGCCAGCCGTGCCGGAATGACGCCTTCGCAATTCGACAGCAAGAGCCGCGGCGTCCTCGCCTACCGCGCCCTGCTCAAACACCTGCTGGCAGCACAACTCGTCCCGCAGGAGGCCTGAGATGACTCCGATCCCCGCAGGAGCGAGCGATGCGGCGACCCGACTTGCCCAAGAACCAAACGCCGCCCCTGTAGGAGCGAGGCTT
>DQGF01000025.1:0-7785 GCA_003525045.1 Pseudomonas sp.
CGAGCAAGCCCGCTCCCACATGGAATTGCAGTGCCTTCGGGCGTGTTTTTTTGCCGAACTGCCAATTTAGTCGTCAAGATTATGTGACACCTGCGAGCCTTTTCAAACCCGCAAACCACAATCCTTGCGCCACAACGGCCAATGCGTAACGAATACTTTACGAAAATCACAGAATTTTCCTACGCCCGCTGCAAACCACCTGCTGCAACGCCGAACACCTTGGAGTATTTCTAAGTCCATAGCAGGACATAACAAGAACGAAATCCCCTAGCAGGAGAGCAGCATGAAGCAGACGCACTACGTGGCTCGCGAGCCCGATGCGCAAGGTTTTATCGACTACCCCGCCGAAGAACACGCGGTGTGGAACACGCTGATCACGCGCCAACTGAAAGTGATCGAAGGGCGTGCATGCCAGGAATACCTGGACGGTATCGAAAAACTCGGTCTGCCCCACGACCGCATTCCGCAACTGGGCGAGATCAACAAGGTCCTCGGTGAAACCACCGGTTGGCAAGTCGCCCGGGTTCCAGCCCTGATTCCCTTCCAGACCTTTTTCGAATTGCTGGCCAACAAGCAGTTTCCGGTGGCGACCTTTATTCGTACCCGCGAAGAGCTGGATTACCTGCAAGAGCCGGACATTTTCCACGAGATCTTCGGCCACTGTCCGCTGCTGACCAACCCCTGGTTCGCCGAGTTCACCCACACCTACGGCAAGCTTGGCCTACAGGCGACCAAGGAAGAACGCGTGTACCTGGCGCGTCTGTACTGGATGACCATTGAGTTCGGTCTGGTCGATACGCCGCAAGGCATGCGCATTTACGGCGGCGGCATTCTCTCCTCGCCTAAAGAAACTGTTTACTGCCTGTCGGACGAACCTGAGCATCAGACGTTCGATCCGCTGGAATGCATGCGCACGCCCTATCGCATCGACATCCTGCAGCCGCTGTACTTTGTCCTGCCGAACCTCAAGCGCCTGTTTGATGTGGCTCATGAAGACATCATGAGCATGGTCAAACAAGGCATGCAGTTAGGCTTGCACACCCCAAAATTTCCGCCAAAGGCTGCGTGACCCGCGCCTTTTGGCATCAGGTGAGTCTGTTACGGGCCGACGCTTTGGTTTAGCGTGGTGACACCGCTCGGTAACGATGACGACCGTTTTCCCAAGCACTCGATTTCAGGAACCCATCATGACCACATTGAACCAAGCCCACTGCGAAGCCTGCCAAGCCGGCGCCCCTCAGGTCAGCGACGAAGAACTGCCGGTACTGATCAAGCAGATCCCCGACTGGAACATCGAAGTTCGCGACGGCGTGATGCAGCTGGAAAAAGTTTTCCTGTTCAAAAACTTCAAACACGCCCTGGCGTTTACCAACGCCGTCGGTGAAATCTCCGAGGCCGAAGGTCACCACCCGGGCCTGTTGACCGAGTGGGGCAAAGTCACCGTGACTTGGTGGAGCCACTCCATCAAGGGCCTGCACCGCAACGATTTCATCATGGCCGCGCGCACGGATGAAGTGGCCAAGGACGCCGAGGGCCGCAAATAATGCATTTCGACGCCATAGGTCGAGTACCCGGCGACCCGATCCTCGGCCTCATGGAGGCCTATGCGCAGGACCCGAACCCGCGCAAATTCGACCTCGGCGTGGGCGTCTACAAAGATGCCCAGGGCCTGACTTCGATTCCTCAGGCGGTGAAACTCGCCGAAGCGCGACTGGTGGATCGTCAGGCCACCAAGACCTACATTGGTGGTCACGGCGAACCGGCGTTCGGCAAAGTCATCAATGAGCTGGTGCTGGGTGCCGACTCCGCACTGATCGCCGAACAACGGGCCGGGGTCACGCAGACGCCGGGCGGCACCGGTGCGTTGCGCTTGAGCGCGGACTTCATCGCCCAGTGCCTGCCGGGCCGTGGCGTGTGGCTGAGCAATCCGACCTGGCCGATTCACGAAACCATCTTCGCGACGGCCGGGGTCAAGGTCAGTCACTACCCCTACGTGGGCAGCGACAATCGTCTCGACGTCGAAGCCATGCTGGCGGCACTCAAAGAAGCGCCCAAGGGCGATGTGGTGCTGCTGCACGCCTGCTGCCACAACCCGACCGGCGTCGACCTGAGCCCGGCAGACTGGAACAACGTGCTGGAAGTGGTGAAAGCCAAAGGTCACGTGCCGTTCCTCGACATGGCCTACCAGGGTTTTGGCGATGGCATCGACGAAGACGCCGCTGCCGTGCGTCTGTTCGCTGAATCGGGCCTGACCTTCTTCGTCTCCAGCTCGTTCTCCAAATCCTTCTCGCTGTACGGCGAGCGCGTTGGCGCCCTGTCGATCGTCAGCGAATCGAAAGAAGAAAGCGCCCGCGTGTTGTCGCAAGTCAAACGCGTGATCCGCACCAACTACTCCAACCCGCCGACCCACGGTGCAAGCATCGTCGCCGCCGTGCTGAACAGCCCGCAATTGCGCGCACAATGGGAAGAAGAACTGGCCGAAATGCGCCTGCGGATTCGCGGCATGCGCACCCAGATGGTCGACCTGCTGGCGAAAAACGCTCCACAGCGTGATTTCAGCTTCGTCGGTCGTCAGCGCGGCATGTTCTCCTACTCCGGCCTGACGGTCGAGCAAGTGACCCGCCTGCGCAACGAGTTCGGCATCTACGCCCTGGACACCGGCCGCATCTGCGTGGCCGCGTTGAACCAGAGCAACATCGATGTCGTGACCAAGGCCATCGTTCAGGTGATCTGAGTCGTCGAACGATACGAAAAACGGGAAGCCATATGGCTTCCCGTTTTTGTGATCGCAGATAATTCCCGATGCGTTAACCGAGCCCTCTAAACTGCACACAGATCCGATGTGGGAGCGGGCTTGCTCGCGAAAGCGGTGTATCAGGCAACACAGATGTCGACTGACACTCCCTCTTCGCGAGCAAGCCCGCTCCCACAGGAGATCTGCTTGTTCATGGCTATTGTGACCAACCCGGATCAATGTGGGAGCCTGCACGCGATGGCCGCGACTCGGTCTGCGCGGTCTATCCCCCATGGCAGCAGCTGGATGGAGCTTTGTCTTCATAGCGATCATGAAGCTGTACCCATTCCATGATTTGCTCTTCATTACGACCCTTGGGTGTCAGGTCCAGGTAGTTGTAGGCGCCGACCAACATGTCCAAGCCTCTGGCGTAGGTTGAGTAGGTATGGAAAATCTCGCCGTCTTCATTGCGATAAAACACGCTGAGGCCGGGGAGTTCTTCTTCGGTGCCGTCGGATTTTTCGTAGTTGTAGGTGGCTTTGCCGGCGGCGACGTCTTCGGCTCGGGCGCAGACGCCGAAGTCGTAGTTGAAATCGCAGCCTTCTGACGATACCCAGTCGAATTTCCAGCCCATGCGCCGTTTGAACGCCTGGAATTCGGCGAACGGTGCGTGGGAAACCGCCACTACCGCTACGTCATGGTGGGCCAGGTGCTGGTTGGCGCCGTCGATGTGGTCGGACAGGAACGAGCAGCCGGAACAACCTTCGTCCCAGCCTTTGGCAAACATGAAATGGTAAATGGCCAACTGGCTACGGCCGCCGAACAGATCGGCCAGTTTCAACTCGCCGTCTGGGCCCTTGAAGCGATAATCCTTGTCGATCTTCACCCAGGGCAGGGCGCGGCGTTCGGCGCTGAGTTTGTCCCGTTCCCGGGTGAAGGCTTTTTCGTTGGCTAGGTGTTGTTTGCGGGCGGCGAGCCATTCTTCTCGGGTGACGACGGGATGATCCTGAATGTTCATTGGTTTTCTCCTGCGCAATGCTGGGAGGTGACTGACACAGGTTAGTCGTTTGACCTGTGCCACATTCGACATACCGCTGGTCGGTGCCGTTCAAAACCTCATTCAAGACCTCAGCTGAACGGCTGCGCGCGCTGTCGGTCACAACTTATGTAGGTCATTTCACTCACGGGCGCTGGAGGTTGATCAGGATGACGACTTATAACTGGGATTTGATTGAACGCTTGCTGCACGAAGTACAGAACGGGGCACCCAGCTTCACGCCGCGGCCCTATGCCGAACAATACGCTGCCGAGAAAGCGACGGAGGGCGAGGCGACGGAAAACCTGGATCACCTGAAAGCGGTGGCCGGCGAGTACGAAAAGTTATTGCTGGAGCGAGGCTATATCGAGTCGCGTCCAGAGGAACAGGGAGGCACCGGCGAGAACTACATTTTGACGGCACGGGGCTCGAGTTTGTTGAGCCTGATCGACAGCAGCATTCCGGGCAATGACCATCCGCGGCAGGTGCTCGATGAGCAGGAAGATGCACTGGACGAGGTGACGTTTGATGAGGTGGCGTCGAAGGCGCAGATTGCCTGAGGATCACGGCTCACCCTGTAAGAGCTGGCTTGCCAGCGAAGAGGCCGTAACATTCAACATCAATGATGAATGTCCGGCCGCCATCGCTGGCAAGCCAGCTCCTATGGGATTGGTGTTGGTCGCTTAACTTTGTTTGGCCGCCTTCAAACACTTCAAATCAGTGAAATCCTTGCGCACCCCTTCGATTTTCTTCAGCAGTCGCTGCCGTTGCACCGGCGTGCTTTCAGCCATCAAGTCCACGAACAGCGACCGCGCCTGGGCTTCGGTGTTGGCGTAGGCCTGGCGATAGGCAGGGGTCCACAAACTCTCGCGATTGACCAGAAGCGTCTCGATGCGCTGTGGGAACTCCGGACTCTGGCGCTGCGCAACCGCCGCACTGAATTGCTTCTGCCAATGGACACGGTTGGCGATCCACTGCGTGTTCTGGTCGCCCAACGCATTGGACCAGGCGACGACCCGTTGCTGCTGGGTCGGGCTGAGCGGGCCTAGCCAGTCATTCAGGCGTTTTTCCATGCGCTCGCCACGCTCTTTGATCTGCTGCTCAAGCGACGGCTTGAGGTATTGCTCCTGGCGCTTGCGCTGGTCCTTGGCGAAGGCCTCGTTCATTTCCGCGACTTGCTTGTCATCCAGGCCCCGCAACAACTCGATGGCCGACGGGGTGATTTCCCTCGCCGTCTGAGCGATGGCCTGTTTGGCTTCCTGAGTGCGGGCTTGTAGCGCGGCATCTGTGACCTGGTTGGTCTCGACCATGTCTTGCAAACGGTCCAGCCAGTCGAGGTAGCCCGGCAGTTGCGTGGTGCAGTGCCAGCTCAGGTGCTCTGCGAGGCGTTCGTTGAACCAGTCTTTCTGCCCGCCGTTCATGCTCAGGTAATCGCTGAGCGTCCACGGGATGATCACGTCGAGATTGCGATAGGCCAGGCCCACGCGGCTGCAGGCACCGAGGGCGAAACTGAGAGTGATAACGACGGCGAGATACTGCAACCAGCGCGACATGGGCGAGTCCTTGCGAAAGCGTAGGTTTTCATGTGGACGCAGGATGAGCCCGTCAGTTCAGCCGATCAATAGAAGGCCCGTTCGGCCTTGAGGGTGACCAGGCCATCGCACTGGCTGTTGTGCCCGGAATAGGCGGAGCAGTCGCTGCCGCTGAGGCTGGAATCGCTGTAGATCAGGTTCAGGTCGATGCCCATGAACGGACGGGAAAGTTGCACGGACCAATCGTTGAAACTACCGACGTACCCACCATCGACCGACACCGGCGAGTTGAGCTGGTGGGTAGTGTATTTCATGCTGATCCCTATGCCGAAGGGCTGATTGCCACCCAAGTCGGCGAACACCGTGCTGTTCTGTTTGTCCGGGTCATTGCTGAACGCGGCACCGAACCGACTGCCCAGAAAGGTCAGGCCACCGAACAGCTCATGGCTGTCGAGGGTGTCCACCTTCGGATAACTGTAATGGATCATGCCGACTTCATAACCGAGGCTGTGATCGAAAGGCTGTTTAAAGCCCACGTAGGAATCGACTTCAAGGTTGCTCCCGGGGCTCAACCCTACGCTCGGTGACCATTGACCTACGTAGAAGCCGCTGTCGTGACTCAGGTCGAGACCACCGTGGAACGAGCCGGTACTGGAAGGTTTGACCAGCCCCTGGGCCATGCTGCGGCTGGGGGTGGTGCCAAGTTTGAGATCGAAGTCGCCCAGTTCACGCTGGAAGATTTGCGCATTGGCGACTGAACACGCCAGTAGGCTGGCGAGCAGGAAAAGAGAGGACTTGAGCATGCGTCACTCCATGAACAGCGCGGAGCAGGAACGAAAAACCTGCCGAAACGCTTGATCTAGACGGGAGCAAGCATACCGACGAATACTCGGCATTGATGGCCGTTCGTCGATTTTTGAAATATGAGTAGGTTGGGCGGGGTGTTGCAGGAGGGTTCCAGTCCAAGCGCTTCGAAGCTCAAAGCGCTTAGGGACCAGTTATCGCAGCGGATCTTGCAAAAATTTACTTTTTGCCCAAAGTGATCTGCTTGGACGGGCCGAACGTCTGGCCGCTGACGCCTTTGGCAATTTGCTGGATCTCGCCACCGGACTTGAGGAACGCAGCAATCTGGTTGTTGATCGATTCGCTGGTTTCAACGGCTGGAGCAGGCTTTGCTTTGCTGTTGGATGCTTTTACACGCATGGCGGCCATTAACCTGTAGAAAATTAACTTGGCCAGGCATCGTACAGGAAATACTTGACAATTGCTTGGTAAATATCCCCCTAAATGCACATTGCCGGTGAATGACGGGTCGCAAGTTATTATTCGCAATAGTCGCCTAAGCCGCTGTTTTAACTAAGAAGATCAGCGGAAAAATAAAGATTTTTGCTTGTCCCACAGTGGCGAGAAGCGCCAGATCGGCCTGACGAGTGGCCAGGCACGCCAGACAAAATCGAGGAAAATTAAGGGCTTCAGAGGATTTTCCTGCGCCATCGGGCTGGCCAGCGAACGCGGTCCGCAAAACCGGGTAGAATGCCGCCCACGCAATGAGGGTATTGGACATGGCTTTAGTCGGGCGTTACAACAGTTTGCAAGTGGTTAAACACACTAACTTCGGTTTATATCTGGACGGTGGCGCGGATGGCGAAATCCTCCTGCCTAATCGTTATATCCCCAAAGATATTCCCAGCGAAGATGAAGACTGGCTCAACGTTTTTATTTATCTGGACAGCGATGACAAACTCATCGCAACTACCGAAAAGCCGAAAGTGCAGGTCGGTGAATTCGCCAGTTTGAAAGTCGTTGAAGTCAACAGCATCGGGGTTTTCCTGGATTGGGGCTTGCCGAAGGATCTGTTGCTGCCGTACTCCGAAGAGAAACGTCAGATGACCGCCGGCGAGTATGTCGTGGTGCACGTGTACCTCGACAAACACACGCGCCGCATCACTGCGACGGCGCGTCTGGACCGCTACCTGGACAAGACCCCGGCCAACTACACCGCTGGCCAGGAGGTTGATCTGCTGGTGGCCGAAGCCACCGACATGGGGTTCAAGGCGATCATCAATAACAAGCACTGGGGCCTGATCCACAAGAACGAAATCTTCAAGTTCATGCGCGCCGGTAAAGAAGAAAAGGGCTTTATCAAAGAAGTCCGGGCCGATGGCAAAATCAGCCTGAGCCTGCAACCGGTCGGCGAAGAAGCCGCCACCAGTCTCAACTCGAAGATCCTTGCCAGGTTGCGCGACAACAACGGCACACTGCCGGTGAGCGACAAGAGCGACCCGACGGTAATCACCAGCATGTTTGGCGTCAGCAAGGGCAACTTCAAAAAGGCGATCGGTGCGTTGTACAAGAACGGCCAGATCGTTATTCACGCCGATCGCATTGAACTGAGCTGACAAGCACCGCCCCCTGTAGGAGCGAGCTTGCTCGCGATGGTCGTCAACGATAACGCTGGAAACCTGACACCCCGCGGTGCTCTC
>DQGF01000025.1:8121-12382 GCA_003525045.1 Pseudomonas sp.
CCGGAGCAAGCTCGCTCCTACAAGGGGCGTGACGCAACCAGGAATCTGAAGGTCTCTGACAGGCGGCATTTCCTGGCCATCTGGTTAATAATCGGCAGCACAATTTTTCGCCCCGGCGCTTCCTCAGCAAGAAGCCGGGGCTTTGTTTTTACTGTCGAGTCACTGCCATGGATTGTATTGTCGAGGTGTTCCGGTGAGCGCCACACGGCGTAGCGCCGACAGGTTTGCCCTGCAAGTGATGATGGGGCTGTGCCTGATCTGGGGTGTCCAGCAAGTGATGATCAAATGGGCGGCACCCGACATTGCACCGGTCATGCAAGCCGCGGCGCGCTCGGGTATTTCTGCGTTGCTCGTCGGACTTTTGATCTGCTGGAAAGGGGGTTGGGATCAGGTCGGCAGTACCTGGCGCGGCGGTCTGCTGGCAGGTGCACTGTTCTGTCTGGAGTTTTTCTTCATTTCCGAAGGCCTGCAACTGACCACGGCCGCGCATATGTCGGTGTTCCTGTATACCGCACCGATCTTTACCGCATTGGGCGTGCACTGGCTGTTGCCCAGCGAACGGTTACGACCTGTCCAATGGCTGGGCATTTTCTTTGCTTTCGTCGGGATCGCCATCGCATTTGCCGGTGGGGTGTCCTGGGACAATCTCGATCACCGTATGCTGCTGGGCGATGCCTTGGGGGTGCTGGCCGGCGCGTCCTGGGGTGCGACTACGGTGGTGGTGCGCGCCTCGCGCCTGTCGGAAGCACCGGTGACCCTGACCCTGTTTTATCAACTGATTGTCGGTTTTGTCGGCCTGCTGCTGATCGCAATTTTCAGCGGCCAGGTCAGCCACGTCAGCCTGACCACCGTGGCGGTGGCCAGTGTGCTGTTCCAGGGGGTGGTGGTGTCGTTCTTCAGTTACCTGACCTGGTTCTGGCTGCTGCGCCGTTATCTGGCGGCGAACCTGGCGGTATTTTCCTTCATGACGCCGTTGTTCGGCGTTACGTTCGGCGTGGTGTTATTGGGTGAAGCACTGAGTCTCAACTTCGTCGTCGGCGCAGTGCTGGTGTTGTTCGGCATCACCTTTGTCAGCGCCGAGCAGTGGGTACGCCGTCGTTTGCGCAAAGCCCTGGGGCAGTACTGACCGCGGCTGGGCAGTAAAGCATCCGGGCCAATCTAAAGGTGTGGATCAAGCAGCGACAGACGGTCATCCGTCGATATCGCCTTACGTTCAGGCGATTGCTTGAACTAACGGTCAGGTATTTGGATCAATTCAGTAACAGATCATTGCGTCTTTTGACGAGCATTGCGTGGGACTTCGGACTATTATCAGTGCGAAGGGGCTACAGAAATTTCAGCCGCTCGGCACTACCCTGAAGGGGGCACCATGAAAGAGAAAATCCAAAACTGGCTGCATGACCTGGGTGTTGCACTCGGTTTGATCGAACCGCCTCTGCAACCTGTGCCTGTTCGCACTGACGACGAACAACGCCGCCGCCAGCAGCGTCGCCGGTAACGCTGTCAAGGTCTGAAAAGATCGCAGCCTGCGGCTCCTGCAGGGAGTTGTGTAAATTGCTGCGATTAGGGTGTACCTGTAGGACCGCCGCAGGCTCAAGCCGTGTTCTACAGGGTTCATTATGGGCGGTATTCAATGCCGCCCGATTTCTATTAAAAACCGGCTCAAGTCATTCGCCGTCCTGGCGGTCTTGAGCATTTGATCTTCCTCGGCGGTAAACGCCGTCAAATCCAGTTCATCTTCCAGGTGGAAGATCAGCTCTTCGATATCTTCCTTATCCAGTCCCAACTGCGCCAGGCTGGTGTTGTCATCGAAGTCATCCTGACCTTCCAGCAGGAGACGGATGTAGCGATGCACGGCGGCACGAACGGCGGTTTTTTTCATGGTGGTTCTTCGAGGGCGTTATTATTGTTGTCCCTGCGCATGAGTACAGCAGGCTTCAGCCATGTGAGCGCTGCCACTCGTCAATCATCGTGCGTAGATGCTCGCCGGAAAAACTGCCGAAATGCCCGCCGTGCACCGTGCGGATCGGCAGCGCACGCAAGCGTTGCAGGCTGCGGGCGTAATCGTCGAGATTGGAGTGGTAGGCATCCTCGATCAGTGGCCCGTCGTAGATGATGTCGCCACTGAACAACGTCTCGGTCGCGGCTTCGTACAGGCTGATGCCGCCCGGCGAATGCCCCGGCGTGTGCAGTACTTGCAACACGCGATTGCCCAGATCCAGCATGTCACCTTCTTCAATCATCCCCGTGGCCGGTGCGGCTTTGACCCGATACTCGGCGTAGCACAACAGGCAATCAGGATGAGCCTCGAACATCTCGTCACCGACAAACGCCGTGCTCAGTGTGTTTTCGCCATCCGGTGACGCGAGGATCTGCGCTTCGGCCGGATGCACCAGCCGTTCGGGGAACTCGTGATGGCCGGCGATATGGTCGAAGTGGCAATGACTCGCCACTGCCACCAATGGCCGCTCGGTGATCCACGGCAGTTGCTCGCGCAGGCTGACCAGCCCCGAACCGCTGTCCAGCAGCAAGTCCTTGTCGCGGCCCTGAATGTGCCAGAGGTTGCAGCGGTAAAAGGGGCGGATGTAAGGCTCGTGGATCAGTCGAATGCCGTCACTGAGCTGTTTGACCTCGAACCACTGATCGCGAGAAACAATCTTCATCAAAGGTTTTCTCCAGACGAAAAAAAACGGGTGTGGCAACCGACGCCACACCCGTCGAAGAAAGCATCAAGTCGTTATATTCAGCTTAGGCGGCGCTGGCTACCGCTACCGGACGACGGGACAGCAAGCTGACCACGACGAAACTCACCAGACCGACGCCGAGGCTGTAGTAGATCGGGGTGTTGGCATCCATGCCGTCCTTGATCATGAACACCAGCGCGGTGGCAAAACCCAGGCCCATGCTGGCGATAGCGCCGGCGGTGGTGGCGCGTTTCCAGAAGATCGCACCGATCAGCGGGATCAGCATGCCGCCCACCAACAGGTTGTAAGCCAGGGTCAGGGCGCTGATCACGTCGTTTACCACCAGCGCGATGCCGAGTACGACCAGGCCGGTCAGCAGGGTGAACAGGCGGTTGATGCCCAGGCTCGACTGTTTACCGCCGCGCAGTTTCGGCAGCAGGTCTTCGGTCAGGGTAGTGGATGCAGCGAGCAGGCCGGCGCTGGCGGTGGACATCATGGCGGCCAGTGCAGCAGCGATCACCAAGCCACGGATACCGTCCGGCAGGGACAGTTTGACGATGGCGGCGAAGGCGTTGTTGACGTTGTCCAGATCCGGAATCAGCACATGAGCGGCCATGCCGATCAGGGCACAGGCCAGACCGTAGAAGATGCAGTAGATACCGGCGAAAGTACCGGCGTACTGGGCGACTTTGGCGGTTCTTACGGTGAACACACGCTGCCAGATGTCCTGGCCGATCAGGATCCCGAAGAAGTAGATCATGAAGTAGGTGATGATGGTGTCCCAGCCGATGGTGCTGAAGTTGAAGGCTGCTGCCGGCAGTTTCAACACCAACTCATCCCAACCGCCGACGCGGTACAGGCAGATCGGCAACAGGATGAACATCAGGCCCACGGTCTTGATCACGAACTGGACGATATCGGTCAGGGTCAGGGACCACATGCCGCCGATGGCCGAGTAGACCACCACCACGCCACCGCCGAGCAGTACCGAGACCCAGAACGGCAGGCCGAACAGCACTTGCAGGACGGTGCCGATCGCCAGGATCGAGGTCACGCCGATCATCAGCGCGTAGGCCAGCATGATCGCCGCGCTCGCGGAGCGGGCCATCGGGTTGTAGCGTTTTTCCAGGACCTGGGTGACGGTGTAGATTTTCAGCTTCAGCAGCGGTTTGGCGAGGAACAGGTTCAGCGCCACGATCCCGCAGCCCAGTGCGGCGCACAGCCAGAAACCGGAAATGCCATGGACGTAGCCTAAGCGCACGGTACCGACGGTGGACGCGCCACCCAGGACGGTCGCGGCCATGGTGCCCATGTACAGGGTAGGGCCGAGGTTACGACCGGCGACCAAGTAGTCTTCGTTAGTCTTGGCCTTGCGCATGCCGAAGTAGCCAAGTACCAGCATCGCGGCGGCGTAAATGAGAACGACGAATAAATCCAAAGCCATGATGGCGTGTCTCCGATTGTCTTTTTTATGGTGAGGCTGAAATCAATCCCTGTAGGAGCGAGGCTTGCCCGCGAAGGGGGCCTCAAACCTTCCATCTCCCATGAACACGCCTTCGCCGGCAAGCCTGGCTCCT
>DQGF01000077.1:0-307 GCA_003525045.1 Pseudomonas sp.
CTTTCGAGGCAATCAACGACTGTGCTTCTTCAGACGGCTGACCGAGGACAAACTTCAAGAAGTCTGCCAAATCTTCTCGCCAGTTCCCCGCTTCCGCTGTGCCCGCCACATAGCTGTCGACCAGCCCGGCGAACGCCACCGTCTGCCCCTGGGTTTCCAGTTCATGGGCAACCAGTTGCGTCAACGCGCCACCCAGCGACCAGCCGAGCAAGTAGTACGGGCCTTCGGGCTGCTGCGTGCGAATCCGTTGCGTATAGGCCTGGGCCATGGCCAGCAGCGACGCGTCCTGCCATTGCGGATCGAGCAG
>DQGF01000077.1:604-765 GCA_003525045.1 Pseudomonas sp.
TCCTGCCATTGCGGATCGAGCAGCATCCGGCATTGCAGGCCGTACACTGTGCGCCGGCCTTCCAAACGCCGAGCCAGCGGTTCGTAGTCGAACACTGTGCCGAAGCCGGCGTGCAGGCAGAACAGCGCCGGCATGTTGGGGATTCGCGCATTCAGCGCCAG
>DQGF01000077.1:1110-1251 GCA_003525045.1 Pseudomonas sp.
CGACTTGATAGCCACTGAGTTCGGCGATGCACGGTTTCTGCATCAGGTCGCGTAGTTTCAATTCGAAGCCCAGTTGCGGCTGGCTGCGCACCCGCGAGATGACTTTGAGCACCTGCAGCGAGTCGCCGCCCAGTTCGAAGA
>DQGF01000077.1:1552-6084 GCA_003525045.1 Pseudomonas sp.
CCGCCCAGTTCGAAGAAGTTGTCGTCGATGCCCACTTGCGGTACGCCAAGCACTTCTTGCCAGATCGCGGTCAGCGCCGTTTCCAGTGCGTTGCGCGGTGCGCGATAGCCGCCTAGCGCCCATTCAGGTGTAGGCAGTGCGCGACGGTCGAGCTTGCCGTTGGCTGACAGCGGGAAACGCTCCAGCACCAGGATCCGCGCCGGCACCATGTAGTCCGGCAGTTGTGCCTGCAGTTCAGACTTCAAGCGGCGATCAAGCCCAACAGCACCGGCAGCCACCACATAGCCGACCAATTGCTTGCCAGTCGGCGTGTCGCTCACCACCACGGCGGCATCCTGCACCCCGGCGCAATCACGCAGGCGCGCTTCGATTTCGCCAAGTTCGATGCGGAAACCACGGATCTTCACTTGCTGGTCAAGCCGCCCCAGGTAGTCGATCAACCCGCACTCGCGCTGGCGCACCAGATCGCCGGTGCGGTACATGCGGCCACCGGCCTCGAACGGGTCGGGGATGAAGCGTTCGGCACTCATGCCCGGACGCTGGTGATAACCGCGCGCCAGGCATTCACCGCCCAGGTACAACTCGCCGCTGACACCCGCCGGCAATGGATTGAGGTCGGCGTCGAGCACGTACAAACCACGCCCGGCCACGCCACGCCCGATCGGTGCATAGGCCGCATCGCAGGTTTCACTGACTTCGGCACGCCACAACAGCGGCGTGACCACGGTTTCGGTTGGACCATAACCATTGACCAGACGCTGCGGTCGCAAAGCCCGTTTGACCTGCTCGAAGCTGGTCTCCGGCACCGCATCACCGCCAAAGCAATACACCTCGACCGCCGGTGGATTGCCCAGGCGTTCGGCCACTTCGGCCATCTGTTGCAGGTACGCCGGCGGGAAGCAGGCCACGGTGACGCTGTATCGGTGCAGCACGTCCAGGGTTTGTTCCGGGGTCCACAGACTGTCGTCGCGGATCACCAGACTGCCGCCGGCCAACAACACACTCAGCCAGCGCTCCTGAGCACCGTCGAAGGCGAACGACATGAAGTGCAACTCGCGGCTGCGCGGTGCCAGTTCGTAGAGGTCGATGATGCCGCGGCAATGCCGGGCAATCGGACCGCGCGCCACTGCCACACCTTTGGGTTGGCCAGTGGAACCGGAGGTGTAAATCAGATACGCCAGGTGCCCCGGCAACGGATGGGAAACCGGGCACGCAACGTTGTCGGCAACGCTCAACTGATCAAGCAACAGGCGTGGAGGGCTGTCGGCCAGCGTCAGTCGTTCGCCCAGATCGCTGTCGCAGAGCAACAGGCTGGCAGCGGAATCGCTGAGCATGAAGGCCAGTCGCTCGGCCGGGTACGCCAGGTCCAAAGGCAGATAAGCCGCCCCTGCTTTAAGCACCGCGAGGAACGCGGCGATGGTGCGTTCAGAGCGCGGCAGCGCCACCGCCACCAGACTTTCCGGGCCAATGCCGCGACCGATCAATTGCTGCGCCAGCCCATTGGCCTGCGCCTCAAGCTCGGCGTAACTGACTTCCCGACCCTCACAGAACAAGGCAATTTTATGCGGTTGCGTGCGCACATGCTGATTGAAGCTGTGCAGCAAATCGGCGTTGTCGTCGGACACCTGCGGCAAACTCAAACGTGCTTCCGGCAAGCCAATGTTGCCGAGCAGGCATGCGCCGTCCTCAGGCAACGCACGCAGCAACCCTTCAAGCTGCGCACGAATCCGCTGCACTTCCACGTCACTGAAGCGATCACGCAGGAACAGGTATTCGACTTCCAGCCCTTCTTCGTTGGCGCTGACCATCAAGTCCATCGGGAAGTTGGTCACCCCGCCGCTGCCGACCTCGGCAAAGCGCAGCTCACCTTCCTCGCCACCGCGCAACGCACGGTCCACCGGATGGTTTTCGAACACGATGATGCTGTCGAACAAGCCCTGGCCACCCTGCCCGGCCCAGCGCTGGATGTCCGACAACGGCGTGTGCTCGTAGTCACGCACCATCAGGTTGTAATCCTGCAAGGCACGCAGCCATTCACCCAACGGTTGTTGCGGATCGAGGGTCTGGATCACCGGCAAGGTGTTGATGAACAGGCCCAGCATGTCCTGGGCACCGGCCAGTCCCGTCGGACGCCCCGCCACCGTGGCACCGAACGCGACGCTGCGTTGACCGCTGTGGCGTTGCAGCAGCAACAGCCAGGCGCCTTGCACCAGGGTGTTGAGGGTTACCCGCTGACGCTTGGCGAAGGTGTGCAGTTTGCGCGCCGCCTCGGCGTCGAGGTTGCTGTACATCACGCCGTGCCCGGAACCTGCGGCGCCGGATGCCTTGGCCAGAATGGTCGGTGCTTCGAGCAACGCCAGGCGCTCGCGCCAGAAACCTTCGGCCTGCGCACCGTCCTGGCGTTGCAGCCAGGCGATGTAGTCGGCGTAACGACCGGTCAGGGTCGGCAGGCTGTCGTTGTGGTACAGGCGCAGCATGTCGCCCAACAGACGTGAGGCGCTCCAGCCGTCCAGCAGCAGGTGATGGTAAATCCAGATCATTTGGTAACGGTCTTCGCCCAGACGCACCAGGATAAAGCGCATCAACGGCGGGCAGCTCAGGTCGAAGCCCTTGGCCTGTTCCGCGGCCGCCAGTTCGCTCAGGGCCTGTTCGATGTCGGTGCGCTCGCGCCAGTCGAGTTCTTCGATCGGCAACTCGACGTCGGCGAACACGGCTTGCAGCGGGTCCGCCAGGCCATCGCGCCAGCGGAACGCCGCGCGCAGCACTTCATGACGTTCGACCAGCGTCTGCCAAGCCGCACGGAAACGCGGCACCTGCAAACCGTCCACCGCCACGCTCAACTGGTTGACGTAGGGGTTCAGCTCCGGCGAATCGAGGCAATGGAAGAGCATGCCTTGCTGCATCGGCGACAGCGGATACAAGTCTTGCAGACCCTCGCGGGCGGCGATGTCGATGTGTGGCACCAGCGAGAAAGCCTCGACTTTCGGTGTTTCGATCAATGCGCTTTCACGGCTGCTGGCCACGGCGGCCAACGCACGAATGGTCTGCTGTTCGAACAGTTGCTTGGGACTGAACACCAGCCCGCGCTGCCCCGCACGACTCACCGCCTGCAGAGAGATGATCGAGTCCCCGCCGAGCTCGAAGAAGTTCTCGGTGACACCCAGCGAATCCAGGCCCAGAAGTTCCTGCCAGATCTCCACCAGCAAGGCTTCGGCCGGTGACGCGGCGGCCACTTGATCGTGGGTCACTCGGGTAGCTTCAGGCGCCGGCAGGCCCTGGCGATCAAGCTTGCCGTTCGGCGTCAGCGGCAACGCGGCCAGGCACATCAAATGCGCGGGCAACATGTGCGCCGGCAAACGGCTGCGCAGATGAGCGGTCAGCGCTTCACGCAAATCCTGCTCATCGGCGAGCGGATCCCGGGGCACCACATAACCGACCAACTGCCGGCTCACCGGGCCTTCGCGATCGATCACGAACGCTTCACGCACGCCTTCGTGTTCCAGCAGGCAGGCTTCGATTTCGCCAAGCTCGATACGGAACCCGCGAATCTTCACTTGCTGGTCGATTCGGCCGAGGTATTCCACAACGCCATCGGCACGGAACCGCGCGAGGTCGCCACTGCGATACAGACGCGAACCCGGCACAAATGGATCCGGCACGAAACGTTCGGCAGTCAGGTCGGGGCGTTGATGGTAACCGCGCGCGACGCCTTCGCCGCCCAGGTACAACTCGCCCGCCACACCGACCGGCAACGGCTGCAAGCCGCCGTCCAGAATATAGGCGCTGCGGTTGCCGACCGGTCGACCAATCGGCATGAACGCCGAGTCGAATTCGGTATCCGGGTACGCCAGCCAGATCAGCGGCGTGATCACGGTTTCGGTCGGGCCGTAGCCGTTGATCAGGCGCTTGGGTTGCAGCACCTGCTGGACTTCATCGAACGCGTGCTTGGCCATGCCTTCACCGCACGGGGTGTAGGAACGGATCGGCAGCTTACGTCCCGCTTCGCCCATGAAATCGGCCATCTGCAACAGGTAGCTCGGGGTGAAGCAGGCGATGGTGATGCCATGCTTTTCGATCTCGGCGCAGGTGCGCTCCACACTCCACAACTCGTCGTCGCGGGGCATCACCGCCGAACCGAACACCAGCGGCGTCAGCCAGCGCTCGTGGGCACCGTCAAAGCTGATCGAGGCGAACTGCAATTCGCGATCGTCCGGAGTCATGCCGTACAACTTGCCGATTGAGAGGCAATGCATGGCCAGCGGACCGTGGGCCACGCTGACGCCTTTGGGCCGCCCGGTGGAGCCCGAGGTGTAGATCAGGTAGGCCAGGTTCTCGCCGCAGGTCAGGTTGACCGGGTTGGTGTCAGCCATGAACGCCAGCGGTTCGCGGTCGATTTCCAGCACCGACAAGCCTTCCGGCAAGGGCAGTTTTTCTCGCAGCCACGACTGGCTGATCAGCAGCGAAATCCCGCTGTCTTCCATCAGATAACGCAGGCGCTCGGCCGGGTACGCCGGGTCCAACGGAACGTAAGC
>DQGF01000077.1:6384-6956 GCA_003525045.1 Pseudomonas sp.
GGGTCCAACGGAACGTAAGCACCACCCGCCTTGAGGATCGCCAGCAGGCCAATGATCATATCCGGCGAACGCTGCATCGCCAGGCCGACCCGCACTTCCGGGCCGATGCCCAGTTCGCGCAGGCGATGGGCCAACTGGTTGGCGCGGCGGTTGAGCTGGTCGAAGCTCAATTCCAGGTCGTTGAAGATCAGTGCCGTGGCGTCCGGCCGTGCAACGGCCTGGGCTTCGATCAACTGATGCACGCAGAGCGGGTTTTGCGTCGCGGTGAATGGCGGGTTCCACTCCACCAACTGCTGCGCACGTTCCGCCGCGGTCAACAGGTCCAGTTCACTCAATGCAGCCTGTGGCGCGGCGACCATCGCCGCCAGCAGCGCAGCCAGATGCTCGCTCATGCGGGCAATGGCGTCGCTGCTGAAATGGGCGCACTGGTAGCTCCAGTTCAGGCTGAGCTGGCTTTCGGCAGTGGCCGCCAACGTCAGCGGGAAGTTGGTCCGTTCATGGTTCTGCGCAATCGAGAAGCTCAACCCGGCCGGCGCGCCCTGTTGCAATGCTTCGGCCACCGGGAAGTTTTC
>DQGF01000077.1:7274-7448 GCA_003525045.1 Pseudomonas sp.
CAGGCTGTCGAACAGCGGTTCACCGACACGCCCGGCCCAACGCTGAATGTCACCGAGGGCGGTGAATTCATGTTCACGCAGTTCCAGGTTTTGCGCCTGCAAACGGGTCAGCCACTGCTCGACGCTTTCGACCGCGTCCGGGCTGCTGATCACCGGCAAGGTGTTGATGAACAG
>DQGF01000138.1 GCA_003525045.1 Pseudomonas sp.
CAAGGTTATCGCTGACCGGCAGCGTGGCAGCTGGATGGTGGCTGTAATGCCCAGGGCCCTGTTCATGCTCCTTGGGTGACGCCAGCCAGATCTGCAGACCATGCATCCTGAACCCGCTGTCCTTCAATGCCTGCGGGGTGCGCTCGACATGGGCGATCGCGCTACCCGCCGTCATCCAGCTGACATCCCCGGCCTCGACCAGCTGGTCGGAGCCAAGGCTGTCCTTGTGCTGGATTTGCCCTTCGAACAAGTAGGTGAGGGTGGACAGGCCAATGTGCGGATGCTGCCGGATGTTCATGCCATGGCCTGCCGGGTACAGGGTTTCCAGCATGTGGTCGAAAAACACATTGGGCCCGACACTGCGGCATTTGGCTGACGGCAAAGGGCGAAGAATCGGTTGGCCTTCGACGTCTTCGGCGCGGGGACGGATCACGAGCGGAGTGTTCATGGTGCATTCCAGGCTGAGCGGGTGACGCGTGGAGCATAACCCGCTTGCGCAGCCCTTGCCGCTATTGGCTGAAAGCCCCTTCGGACAGATGGGTTTCGATACTGACTTCAGTGCTGGTCATCAGCTTGTGCACCGGGCAGCGGTCGGCAACGCGGTGCAGTTCGTCGCGCTGGGCGTCGGTGAGCACACCCTTGAGCGTCAGTTTGACGTGCAGGGCATATTTGCCTTTTTGCTCTTCGCTGTTATCGCGTTTGACCTCGACCGTGACACCGGTCAGCGGAATGTCCTTCTTCTTGGCGTACATCTTCAGGGTCAGGGCCTTGCAGGCACCGAGGGCGGCGTCGAAGTAGTCATGGGGCTCTGGCGCAGTGCCTTCGCCGCCGATCTCTTTGGGGACATCGGCAAACAACTCGTGCTCATCGATCTGGACACTGTGACGAAAACCTTCGGCGGAAACGGTATTGACGGTAACAGTCATGGGAAACCTCGTAGGCAAGGAAAAATCATTCGATCAAAAAAGACCTTGAAGTTATAGAGCATTCCCAAGACGGCGCGTTCCACTTTCTTGCCCTGATGAACCCTGGACCTGGCGGTGGGGTCTACGCTGTTCCTACGTTCTGGAGATCGCCCGTGCCTCTGCTCCGCTACAGCGTTGCCTGCCTGTTGGCCTTTTCCTGCCACGTTGCCAGTGCTCGCGAATATGCCTACAGCGATGCACATCTGCATTACGTGGATTTTTTCCAGGAAACGGCGGGCATGCCAAAATTGCTCAAGGCCATGGCTGACAATCGCATCGAACATGTGATGATTTCCGGCATTCCGGTGGCCAAGAAATGGCACGAGGACGAACCCAAGCGCCCACGCTATTACGCCGGCGATGATGCCGATGCCTACTGGTACAGCGCCACCGACGTCATAGTCGCGGCTGCCGTGAACAGCTTGAACCCCGAACAGCGTCAGTACTTTCACCCGTTCCTGTCAGGTTTCAATCCCAACGACAAGAATTCCGCGGCGCATATCCAGCGCATGCTCGATCTCAATCCCGGCCTGTGGCAGGGCATAGGCGAGGTCTTTACCCGTCACGATGACCTGACTGCGCTGACGTCCGGCGACACACCGCGGGCGAATAACGAGGCCATGACGCGGATCTATCACCTCGCCGCCGAAAACGATTTGCCGGTCATGCTGCATTCCAACATCACCTCCAAGCGTGAGAAAAATCCACTGTACCTGGCGGAAGTCGAAGAACCGCTGCGCAATCATCCGCATACCCGCTTCATCTGGGCTCACGCCGGCACCAGTGCGGAAATCCATCGCCACCAGACCCAGCTGGATTTTTTGTTGCCGACCCTGGCGCGAATGCTTGAGAACTACCCCAATCTCTTCATCGACCTGTCCTGGAGCATGCTCACGCCTTACCTGCTGGATGAGCAGGGCAAGCCTCGCAAGGAGTGGTTGCAGCTGGTGGAGCGCTTTCCGGAGCGCTTCATGATCGGCTCGGATGTCGTGGGACGTTTCAACAAGCTCGGTAAGGAAATGCGCAGCTTCGATCCGTTTCTCGATGCCTTGCCGGAAGATGTCGCCAGAAAAGTCGCACGGGACAACTTTCTATCGATCCTGCCCCGTTCCCTGTAGGAGCGAGCTTGCTCGCGAAAAACGCATAGACAACGCGGGCAACCTAGCAGCGCTGCGTTATCGTTGACGTTTTTCGCGAGCAAGCTCGCTCCTACAGTAGCCACATGGCCATGGGATATCGCAGACGAAAAAAAGCCCCGCGAATTGCGAGGCTTGTTTCGTCTCGATCCGGATCAGCTGCCTTTGACAGCCTTGCCGTTGACCGTACCGTCGAGGAGCATGATGTTGTACTCCTTGCCGTCGGTTTCGACCTGTTGCAGACGAACCAGCAGATAATCCCAGTCCTTGGCGAACCACAGCACGGTGATGCGCTTGCTTTGTGTCGGATCGCGCACGCGCTCGACCTTGATCGCATCGATCTGACCGGCCTTGGTGTCGACTTTTTCCGATCCCAGTACGCGGAAGTCATAGGTATCGACTTCGCCATCATCGACGACTTGATAGCTCATGCTTTTCTTGCCGGCGGCCACGTCATGCTGCAGGGCCAGCTGATAAGTGGACTTGTCGACCATGCCACGGTTCAACGGGAGCTTGACCGGATCGCCGCGGTCGGTGCCGGTGACCATTTTATTGGTCCAGTCGAAGTCCAGGTCAGCCTTCTTGGCTTTACCCAGGCCGCCACGTTCGAAGTGATAGGACTGTGGCAGCAAGGTGTCCTTGTCCAG
>DQGF01000471.1:0-4032 GCA_003525045.1 Pseudomonas sp.
TCGCGAGCAGGCTCGCTTCCACAATGGTTTTTGTCGCCTTCAAGATCTGCTGCCACAAAAAAAATGCTGAAACGCATCATTTACCCCGGTAACACCCCACACGTAACAATGCGGTAACACACCCAATTGACTTCCCGAGTTCTCCTCACGACTATAGGCGTCCCGCTGTCGCCAATACGGCGTTGAAGGGCGCAATCCAGGCCTTAAAAGCACGACAACAGACCGTGCGCCTGTCGTTAACGAAGAATCACGCGCGTTACTCGCAGTAGTTTCCACAGCGCCTGAATGAGGAACTTTTCATGCCAGCCATCACCCTGACCACGCTGCAAGGTCTCAAGCAAAAAGGTGAAAAAATCACCATGCTGACCTGCTATGACGCAACTTTCGCCCACGCCTGCAATGAGGCGGGTGTCGAAGTGCTGCTGGTGGGCGACTCCCTCGGCATGGTTTTGCAGGGTCACGACAGCACCCTGCCGGTCACCAGCGCTGAAATGGCTTATCACGTGGCAGCCGTCAAACGCGGCAACACCGATGCGTTGATCCTTGCCGACCTGCCCTTCATGGCCTACGCCACCACCGAACAAGCCATGATCAACAGCGCGCTGCTGATGCAGGCCGGTGCGCACATGGTCAAGGTCGAAGGGGCATTGTGGCTGGCGGACTCGATCCGTCTGTTGGCCGAGCGTGGCATTCCGGTCTGCGCGCACATGGGGCTGACGCCGCAATCGGTCAACATTCTCGGTGGCTACAAAGTCCAGGGCCGCAACGAAAACCAGGCGCGGCAGATGCGTGCCGACGCGATCTCCCTCGAACAGGCCGGCGCGGCAATGCTGCTGCTCGAATGCGTGCCGAGTGAACTGGCAGAAGAAATTACCCACGCGGTGAAGATCCCGGTGATCGGTATCGGTGCCGGCAGTGGCACCGATGGCCAGGTTCTGGTGCTGCACGACATGCTGGGCCTTTCCATCACCGGCCGCGTGCCAAAGTTCGTGAAGAACTTCATGACTGGCCAGACCAGCATTCACGCGGCCTTGAGCGCATACGTTGCTGAAGTCAAAGCGGCATCTTTCCCTGGCATCGAACACGGATTTTCTGCATGAATACAGTCAAAACCGTACGCGATCTGCGGGCCGCCGTGGCCCGCGCCCGCAGCGAAGGCAAGCGCATCGGCTTTGTGCCGACCATGGGCAACCTGCACAGCGGCCATGTCGCACTGATCACCAAAGCCACCCAACGGGTGGATTTCGTGGTCGCGAGCATTTTCGTCAACCCGTTGCAATTCGGTGCTGGTGAAGACCTCGACAAGTACCCGCGCACGCTGGTCGCTGACCAGGAGAAACTGCTCCAGGCCGGTTGCCATTTGCTGTTCGCCCCCTCCGTCGAAGAGATGTACCCCGACGGCATGACCGGCCAGACCCGGGTCAGTGTTCCGCAGCTCTCCGAAGGTTTATGCGGCGCCAGCCGTCCCGGACATTTCGAAGGGGTGGCAACGGTCGTCAGCAAGTTGTTCAACATGGTCCAGCCGGACCTGGCAATCTTTGGGCAGAAAGACTACCAGCAGTTGGCGGTGATCAAATCCCTGGTCCATGACCTGAACATGCCGATCCAGATCATCGGCGAGCCGACCGTGCGTGCGGCCGACGGTCTGGCGCTGTCGTCGCGCAACGGCTTTCTCAGCGAAGAGCAGCGGGCCGTTGCGCCTGTCGTGTACCGCGGGCTGAGCCAGATCGCCGAGGCGATCAAACAGGGCGACCGGGATTTCCCGGCGTTGATCGCTGCACAGATCAAGCAGCTTGAAGCGGCTGGCCTGCGTCCTGATTACCTGGAGATTCGCCATGCCAAGACCTTGCGCCCGGCGACTGCGCAGGATCGGGATCTGGTGATTCTGGTGGCGGCGTTCCTCGGTACTACGCGCTTGATCGACAACCTGCATCTGAACCTCGAAGCCTGACCCCCACAATCCCCCTCTGTAGGAGCGAGGCTTGCCCGCTCCCACATGGGCTCTGCGTCAATTTCCCTTACCGTACTGCTTACTCCCCTCCGTCTGTCGGACCGTTCCCGGTTCAATGTCAAAAAAGTACCGGAAACAGGTCAGACAAAGTCAAGACAGATCACCGCGCGGGAGTTACTGTATTCGCCCTGCGCCATGAAATCGTGTCGACGCAGTTGACCGGACCGCCCACCCGCAGCGCTCCGGGAATTTTTAGTGTTCAAAAGGCCGTTCAAGTAAAAAGGAAACCCGCAGCGATGGCGTACTACCGCACTCCTCACGACGTGACCGCTCTGCCCGCCTGGCAAGCGTTGAATGACCACCGCCAAGCCATGCAGGATTTCAGCATGCGCGAAGCCTTTAATGCCGATCCGCAGCGCTTTACCCAATTCACCCTCAGCAGCTGTGGTTTGTTTCTCGACTATTCCAAAAATCTGATCAACACCGAGACCCGCAATCTGCTGGTGGGCCTGGCGAACGAAGTCGACCTCAAGGGCGCGATCAAAGCGTTGTTCGACGGCGAGATTGTCAACTCCTCGGAAGGTCGTCCGGCCCTGCACACCGCCCTGCGCCGCCCGGTGGGCGACAAGCTGTCGGTGAACGGCGTCAACGTGATGCCCGAAGTGCACAAGGTGCTGAACCAGATCACCGACCTCGTGGGCCGTATCCACGACGGTCTGTGGCGTGGTTACACCGAGAAGCCGATCACTGACGTGGTGAACATCGGCATCGGTGGCTCGTTCCTCGGCCCGGAGCTGGTCTCCGAAGCGCTGCTGTCCTACGCGCAGAAAGGCGTACGCTGCCATTACCTGGCGAACATCGATGGCAGTGAGTTCCATGAACTGACCATGAAGCTGCGCGCCGAGACCACGCTGTTCATCGTCTCGTCGAAATCCTTCAATACCCTCGAAACCCTGAAAAACGCCCAGGCCGCACGCGCCTGGTACCTGGCTCAGGGTGGTTCGGAAGCCGAGCTGTATCGTCACTTCATCGCCGTGTCGAGCAACAACGCGGCAGCCGTGGCGTTCGGTATCCGCGAAGAGAACATCTTCCCGATGTGGGATTGGGTCGGCGGGCGTTATTCGCTGTGGTCGGCCATCGGCCTGCCGATTGCCTTGGCCATTGGCATGTCGAACTTCAAGGAACTGCTGTCCGGTGCCTACACCATGGACCAGCACTTCCAGAGCGCGCCATTCGAACAGAACATGCCGGTGCTGCTGGCCTTGCTCGGCGTCTGGTACGGCAACTTCTGGGGTGCGCAGAGCCACGCGATCCTGCCGTACGACCACTACCTGCGCAACATCACCAAGCATTTGCAACAGCTGGACATGGAATCCAACGGCAAGAGCGTGCGTCAGGACGGCACGCCCGTGTCCACCGACACCGGTCCGGTGATCTGGGGTGGCGTGGGTTGCAACGGTCAGCACGCCTATCACCAGTTACTGCACCAGGGCACCCAACTGATCCCGGCCGACTTCATCGTGCCGATCGTCAGCTTCAACCCGGTGTCCGACCACCACCAGTGGCTGTACGCCAACTGTCTGTCGCAAAGCCAGGCGCTGATGCTCGGCAAGCACCGCGCCGAGGCGGAAGCCGAATTGCGTGACAAAGGCATGAGCGAAGAAGACGTACAGAAAATCGCACCGCACAAAGTGATCCAGGGCAACCGTCCGAGCAACACCCTGGTGGTCGAGCGCATCAGCCCGCGTCGTCTGGGCGCACTGGTGGCAATGTACGAACACAAAGTCTTCGTGCAAAGCGTGGTCTGGGGCATCAACGCCTTCGACCAGTGGGGCGTGGAGCTGGGCAAGGAGCTGGGCAAAGGCGTCTACAACCGCCTGGTCGGCAGTGAAGAAACTCCGGCTGACGATGCATCTACCCAAGGCCTGATCGACTACTTCCGCGGTCGCCACCGCGGGTGATCTGACACCATTCCTGCGGGAGGTACTAACCTTGTAGGAGGGGCTTGCCAGCGAATGCGGTGTGTCATTCAACATTTGTGTCGACTGATACGCCGCTTTCGCTGGCAAGCCAGCTCCTAC